>NZ_JBIAIV010000002.1:0-149413 GCF_042871645.1 Streptomyces sp. NPDC005774
CTGGCGTTGATTTTTGGCACGCTGTTGAGTTCTCAAGGAACGGACGCTTCCTTCGTACTCACCCTCTCGGGCTTTCCTCCGGGCGCTTCCCTTCGGTCTTGCGTTTCCGACTCTATCAGATCTTTCCGATCCGATTTCCTCGGGGTTTCGCCTTCCGGGTCTCCGCTTTCGCGCTTTCCCTTTCCGGCGGTTCCGACTCTATCAGATCTTCTTTTTCGACCTGACCCCCAGTCAGCGGGGTTTGTCTTTCCGGCTGTTGGGCCGTTCCGACGTCTCAAACCTTAGCGGACTCCCTCGCCGCTTCTCAAATCGGAGCCGTTCGGTTCCGATTCAGACGCCGGCATCCCTGCGAATTGAATTCGGGCATACCGAAAGCAGTCCGCTGGGGAGGTCGTGCTGGTGGTTTTGAGTGCCGCTCTCGCGGCGGAAGTATTGCCGGAGAACCGTTACGGCTCGATGGCAACTCGGAGAACTCTACGGGTCGGGTTGGGGGAAGTCAAGCGCCCCCTGTCAAGATCTTTTCGGCCGTTCGCAGGCCCGGAACTCGCGAGGGCGAGGCCGTCAGTCCAGGTCGGCGAGGCGGCCGCCGGCGTCGGGCTGGGCGTCCTCCACCCTGCGCAGGAGGCGGGTGAGCACCTCGCCCAGGGTGATCCGCTCGTCCGGCGAGAGGTCCTGGAGCAGGTCCCCCTCGAAGACCGTCGCCATGCGCATCACCTCGAGCCACTTCTCGCGGCCGGCGGGTGTCGCCTCGACGATGACCCGGACCCGGTTCGTCTCGTCGCGTTCCCGGTTGACGAGGCCTTCGGCGACCATGCGGTCGATCCGGTGGGTCATGGCGGCCGGTGTGAGGCCGAGTCGCTTGGCCAGGTCGCTGGGGCCCATGCGGTACGGGGCGCCGGACAGGACGAGGGCCTTGAGGACCTCCCAGTCGGCATTGGTGATACCGAGCTCGGCGGTCTGGCGGCCGTAGGCGACGTTCATCCGGCGGTTCAGCCGGGACAGCGCGGAGACGATCTTCTCCACCTGGGGGTCGAGGTCCTGGAACTCGCGCTGGTACGCGGCGATCTGCTCTTCGAGTGTCGGCTCGCTGAGGCCGGAGGTGTCGCCCATGGCCCGCAGTATGGCATGACACCCTTCACCCTGAAGCCCTTCGCATTGAAGCTGTTCGGTGTGTATTCTTCACCTTCAAACTTTAGCTTCTAAGTCTTCACTGTTAACTTGCAAGAGAGGGTGAACGTGACCAGGGCGATGGGCGCTGCGATGCGCCGGATCCACGTGGGCAGCGCACTCAGTGCGTTCGGCCTCGGCTTCACCGTCCCCTACCTGTACGTCTATGTGGCGCAGGTACGAGGGCTCGGAGCCGTGACGGCGGGGCTGGTGCTCGCCGTGTTCGCGGTGGCCGCACTGATCGTGCTGCCGTTCGCCGGACGGGCCATCGTCCGGCGGGGTCCGCTGCCGGTACTGCTCGTCGCCCTGGTCACGGCCGCCGTCGGAGCGCTGAGCCTGGGGCTGTCGAGCGGTGCGTCGAGCGTGCTGGTGTCGGCGGCGCTGCTCGGGGCCGGCCAGGCCGTGACGCAGCCGGCGCTGGCGACGATGATCGTGGACTGCTCCACGGTGGAGACCCGGTCGCGTGCGTTCGCCATGCAGTTCTTCCTGCAGAACCTCGGGCTCGGGGTCGGCGGTCTCATCGGCGGACACCTCGTCGACACGACCAGGGCCTCCTCCTTCACCGTGCTGTTCTCGATCGAGGCGGCGATGTTCCTGCTGCTGGTCGTGGTGATGGCGACGGTGCGGATGCCGCGCTCGCCGCGTATCGAGGGTGCTCCGGCTCCGTCGGCCAAGGGCAGCTGGAAGCGGCTGATGGGCAACCGGGCCATGGTGCAACTGTGCGTGCTGGGCTTCGTGCTGTTCTTCGCCTGCTACGGCCAGTTCGAGTCGGGACTGAGCGCGTACGGGGTCGAGGCGGCCGGTATCTCGCCGTCGACGCTGGGGACGGCGCTGGCGGCGAACACGCTGGCCATCGTTGTCGCGCAGTTCGTGGTGCTGCGGTTCGTGGAGCGCCGCAGCCGTACGCGCGTGATCGCGTCGGTGGGGCTGCTCTGGGCCGTGGCGTGGGCCGTGGCCGGGTACGCGGGCCTCGGGAACGGCAGCCAGGCAATGGCGACCGCCGCCTTCATCTCGACGTACGCCTTGTTCGGGCTCGGTGAGTCGATGCTGTCGCCGACGCTCGCGCCGCTGGTCGCGGATCTCGCGCCGGAAGGGCTGGCGGGTCAGTACAACTCGGCGTTCGCCCTGGTGAAGCAGCTCGCGCTGGCCATCGGTCCGGCGGTGGGCGGGCCGATGGGGGCCTCGCTGCACGGGCCGTACATCGTGGTCTTCGTGTTGTTCTCACTGGCGATCACGGTGCTCGCGCTGCGGTTGGGCCGACAGCTCACCCAGGTGCAGGACCAGCCGTCCGTGGCACGGAGCCTGGTGGTCACCCAGGGCGGCGCCGCCCCGGCGGGCCAGTCCCCGGCACACGTCTGAGCCTGGCGCACATGTCTGAAGCCCGGCACACGTCTGAGACCGGCGCACATGTCTGAGACCGACGCTGCACGGCGCGCCGCTCCCCAGGGCCTGCCCTAGGGAGCGACCGGTTTCGGCAGGGCGAACTCGCACCAGACGGCCTTGCCGCCGCCCGGGGTACGCCGGCTTCCCCAGTTGGAGGCGATCGTCGCGACGATGGCGATGCCCCGGCCGGACTCGTCGGCGGGTTCCGCGCGGCGGCGCCTCGGCAGGTGGTCGTCGCCGTCGGTGACCTCGACGATCAGCCGGCGGTCGGTACGGCGCAGGCGCAGACGCATGGGCGGGATGCCGTGCTGGAGGGAGTTGGCGACCAGCTCACTGGCGGCCAGGACGCCCAGGTCGTGCAGATCGGCGGAGAAGCGCCAGCTGGTGAGCACGCCGGAGGCGAAGGCACGCGCGCGGGGTGCCGCTTCGACGCCGCCCAGCAGTTCCAGGGCGGCGTTGTGGAACAGCTCGCTCTCCGGGCCCGTGCGGGCGGGGTACTGGAGCACCAGGACGGCGACGTCGTCGTCGTGCTCCGGGGTCACGCCCGCCGAGCGGACCAGACGGTCGCAGATCACCTGGGGGGTGCCGGTCGCACCGGCCAGGGCGCGCTCCAGAGTGGCGATGCCCTCGTCCAGGTCCTCGTTGCGGCGCTCGACCAGGCCGTCCGTGTAGAGGACGGCGGTGGAACCGGGACTCAGCGGGATCGATCCGGAGGAGTGCATCCAGCCGCCGGTGCCGAGCGGGGGGCCGGTCGGTTCGTCGGCGCGCTGGACGGTGCCCTGCTCGTCGCGGACCAGGATGGGCAGGTGGCCGGCGGAGGCGTAGACGAGGGTGCCCTCGTTGGGGTCGTGGATGGCGTACACGCAGGTGGCGATCTGGTTGGCGTCGATCTCCGTGGCGAGGCCGTCGAGCAGCTGGAGAATCTCGTGCGGGGGGAGGTCGAGGCGGGCGTAGGCGCGTACCGCCGTGCGGAGCTGGCCCATGACGGCCGCCGCGCGGACGCCCCGGCCCATGACGTCGCCGATGACCAGGGCGGTGCGCCCGCCGCCGAGGGTGATCACGTCGTACCAGTCGCCGCCGACGGCGGCCTCGGTGCCGCCGGGGTGGTAGGTGGCGGCGACCCGCAGGTCGTCGGGCTCCTCGAGCTCCTGCGGGAGCAGGGAGCGCTGGAGGGTGACGGCGGTCTCGCGCTGGCGGCGCTCGCTCGCGCGCAGGCGTTCGGCGGCCTCGGCGTGGTCGGTGACGTCGGTGGCGAAGACCAGCACACCGCTGCCGTCGCCCTGGGTGACCGGGGTGCAGGTGAAGGTGTAGGAGCGGCCGTCGGGGGCCTTGCGGGACTTGACCGTGCGGGGCTTTCCGCTGCGCAGGACCTGGTCGAGGAGGGGCAGCAGGCCGAGTTCGTCGAGCTCCGGAAGCGCTCCCCGCGCGGGGGCGCCGATCGGGCGGGCACCGAAGGCGGCCGTGTAGGCGCCGTTGACGTAGGCGATGCGGTGGTCCGGGCCGTGCACCAGGGCGACGAGGGAGGGGACGTGGTCGAGGACCTCGCGCACCCTGAGGTCGTCGACGGCGGGCACGGGCCGTGAATGCTCGACGGCTTGTTCGGCGCGGGCCGTGGGCACGGAGCCCTCCCCCCGCCGGTCCGGAGAGACCGCGTACTCGCCGCGCGCTGCGGCGCGGCGTTGCGTTCCGGGGAGCCGGGCGCTCCAGCGGGTGAAGTTCACGAATCCTTGCCTCGTGTCAGTTGTCGGCGGCCGGGAAACGGGGCCGGCCGGGGCCCCGGGGCCGCACCGGGAACGAGCAGCCGCCCGCCCTCGGTGGTGGACCAGTCTGGCAGGCTGCCGACCGGCCCGGCATCCGTCAGACGTCGGGCCGGTCCGTGGAGTTCCTGGGTACGGTCAGGACGACCCCTTCGGGTTGTCCGGGGGGTCCTGAGAAGCCTTTCCACCGGCCGCGAGTTCGAACTCGGCCCGCGGGTGTTCGAGTGAACCCAGGGAGACGATCTCCCGTTTGAAGAGCCCGGCGAGGGTCCATTCGGCGGCCACGCGCGCCTTGCGGTTGAAGGTGGGGACGCGGCTCAGGTGGTAGGTGCGGTGCATGAGCCAGGCGGGGTAGCCCTTGATCTTGCGCCCGTAGACGTGGGCGACGCCCTTGTGCAGTCCCAGGGAGGCGACCGACCCGGCGTACGAGTGGGCGTACGTCTGAAGGGGTTCGCCGCGCAGGGAGTGCGCGATGTTGTCGGCGAGGACCTTCGCCTGGCGGAGCGCGTGCTGCGCGTTGGGGGCGCATTCCCGGCCGGGTTCCCCGGCGGTGGCGTCGGGGACGGCGGCGGCGTCGCCCGCGGCCCACGCGTGCGGGGCGCCCTCGACGGCGAGTTCGGCGGTGCACCGCAGCCGTCCGCGTTCGTCGCGCGCCAGGTCGGTGGCGGCGAGGACGGGATGCGGTTTGACGCCGGCGGTCCACACGACGGTGCGGGTGGGGAAGCGGGCACCGTCGCTGAGTACGGCGACGCGGTCGGTGCAGGACTCCAGGCGGGTCTCCAGGCGTACGTCGATGTTGCGGCGGCGCAGTTCGCTGACCGTGTAGCGGCCCATCTCCTCGCCGACCTCGGGCAGGATGCGGTTCGAGGCCTCGACGAGGATCCACTTCATGTCCTCGGGGCGGAGGTTGTGGTAGTACCGCGTGGCGTAGCGGGCCATGTCCTCCAGCTCGCCGAGCGCCTCGACGCCCGCGTAGCCGCCGCCGACGAAGACGAAGGTGAGGGCGGCGTCACGGATCGCGGGGTCGCGGGTGGAGGAGGCGATGTCCATCTGTTCGAGAACGTGGTTGCGCAGCCCGATGGCCTCCTCGACGCTCTTGAAGCCGATGGCGTGGTCGGCGAGACCGGGAATCGGCAGGGTGCGCGAGACGGAGCCGGGCGCGAGGACGAGTTCGTCGTACACCACCGCCCGGCCGCCGCCGCTCTTGCCGCCCCCGCCCTTCTCGCTGTCGGCGAGGGTGATGACGGTGGCGACGCGGGCGGCGTGGTCGATGGCCGAGGCCTCGCCGATGACGATGTGGCACCGGTCCAGGACACGACGCAGCGGTACGACTACATGACGAGGAGAAATGGCACCGGCGGCCGCTTCGGGGAGGAACGGCTGGTACGTCATGTACGGGTCAGGGGTGACCACGGTGATCTCGGCCGCGCCCCGGGCGAGTTCCCGTTTCAGCTTCCGCTGCAGGCGCAGGGCCGTGTACATCCCGACATAGCCGCCACCGACAACGAGAATGCGCGCACGTTCCTTCACCCTCCCATGACGCACCCGCCGCCTGCGTTTGTCCACAGCCCCGACGAATTGTGTGACTGGAGGCGGTGGGCTTGCCGAGCGGACCGGATTCCCGGAGTGAACGGTGTATGTGCAGGTCAGCAGCACTTTCCCGGTACTTCTCCCGGGGTACATACGGGATCAATGCCCCCCGTACTCCGATCGGGGGGCGCTCCGTGCGGAACCTGCCCCTTCTGAATTGACTTCCTCTCAACTATGTTCGTACGTCGACGGGGTGTAGGGGGATGCGCTCATTCGGGTCCGCGACGGGCGGATCCGGCCACCGGGCATGTTTCTCGAGCCCCGGCCATCTATGGCGGGGAGTCTCCGGGGGGAGACGTCATCACCGGGGGAAAACATATGCATGTTCAGGATTCTCATTGGTCTTCCGCGTCCACCGTGGCGCCCGGCACCGCGCTGAGTGCGACGTCGCCGGGCCACGGGCGCGCGGGAGGGCCACGCACGACACCGCTGCGCGTGGACGCGCAGCGCAATCTGGAGCACGTGCTGCGCGCGGCACGCGAGGTCTTCGGCGAGCTGGGCTACGGCGCGCCGATGGAGGACGTGGCACGCCGGGCCCGCGTCGGTGTGGGCACGGTGTACCGGCGCTTCCCGAGCAAGGACGTCCTGGTCCGGCGGATAGCCGAGGAGGAGACCTCCCGGCTGACCGACCAGGCGCGTACGGCGCTCGGTCAGGAGGACGAGCCGTGGTCGGCGCTGTCCCGCTTCCTGCGTACGTCGGTCGCCTCGGGCGCCGGGCGGCTGCTGCCGCCGCAGGTGCTGCGGGTGGGAGTGATGGACGAGCACGACCACGACGCGCGCGTGCCGCAGCAGCGGACGCAGCCGGCCGGCGCCGAACTGCGGCTGGTGCCCGAGAAGGGGTTGGCCGGCGCAGGGGAGGACGACGCCGGTACGGCACAGCTTCTCGACGTCGTCGGCCGGCTCGTGGGGCGGGCCCGCGAGGCGGGCGCGCTGCGGCCGGACGTGTCGGTGTCGGATGTGCTCCTGGTGATCGCCACGGCCGCGCCCTCGCTGCCGGACCCGGCCCAGCAGGCGGCCGCCTCGGCCCGGCTGCTGGACATCCTGCTGGAGGGTCTGCGCTCACGCCCGGCGTGAGCGGGTGCGGCCGATGGGGCCCGTCCCGACCGGACGGGCCCTACTCCTTCCCCCAATGGGTGACTGTCCACACTCATGTGCGACAGAAACCCTCGGACGGGTGGATAGGCTGCTCTGAGCTGTCCTGACCAAAAGCCGCTATGGCACCCTGACCCGTGATCAGGACTGGTTGGGCAGGTGGCGGGGGCTTCCGCAATGAGCGTTGACGGGCGGGACGGGTCGTACGGTGACGGCGACTCCGGGGCCGAGAACCCACCGCAGGTGCCGAGTCAGGGATGGCGCACGAGCGTGCCCCCCGACGACAGGGACGACCCGGACGGCCTCGTCCCCGCCCAGCGCGACCGGCGCGAGGGGAGCATCCTGTCTCCACCGCACGAACTGCCGTCGTCCGACGCCGATCTCATCGCGCGCATGCGCGCGGGCGACGACTCGGCGTACGAGGAGCTGTACCGGCGTCACGCGGAAGCGGTGCGCCGGTATGCCCGTACCTGCTGCCGGGACGCCCATACCGCGGACGACCTGACCGCCGAGGTCTTCGCCCGCGTGCTCCAGGCGGTGCGCGGCGGTTCGGGTCCCGAGCACGCCGTACGCGCGTATCTGCTCACGTCCGTACGACGGGTGGCGGCGTCCTGGACGCAGTCGGCGAAGCGCGAGCAACTGGTCGACGACTTCGCGGTCTTCGCCACCCAGGCCGCGCGCCTGCCGCACGGGTCCGGCCCCGACACCCTGGATCTGGGCGCGGACGTACGGGCGATGCACGAGGCCGAACAGTCGATGGCCATGCAGGCGTTCAGGTCGCTGCCGGAGCGCTGGCAGGCGGTGCTGTGGCACACCGAGGTCGAGGACGAGTCGCCGAGCACGGTCGCCACGCTCTTCGGCCTGGACGCCAACGGCACCCGTGTCCTGGCCAGTCGCGCCCGTGAGGGCCTGAAGCAGGCGTACCTCCAGGCGCACGTCAGCGCGACCCTCACCGACGACGAGGAGTGCGCCCGCTACGCCGACCAGCTCGGCACGTACGCGCGCGGCCGGCTGCGCACCCGCGCCGAACGGGGACTGCGGAGACACCTGGACGCATGCGCGCGGTGCCGGCTGGCGGCCACCCAGGTCCAGGAAGTCGCCGGCGGCATCCCCTCCCTGGTGCCCGTCGCCGTCATCGGCTGGTTCGGCGCCGCCGGGTACGCCAAGGCGGCCGGTCTCCTCGCCGGAGGCACGGCAGCCGCGGGCGCGGCCGGCGCGGCGGCCGGCGGCTCGGGCGGAGCGGCCGGCGTGGTGGCCTCGGAGGGGCTGGCCGCACCGGTGAAGGCGGGCCTGGCGGCCGGTGTGGTCGCGGTGGCGACGGCGGCGGCCATCGCCTTCGCCCTCTCGGGCAACGAGAAGCCCCCCGAGGAGCCGAAGGCCGCCCCGCCCGCCTCGTCCCCCGTGGTCCGCGAGGAGCCCCCGCCGCCCTCGGAGGAAACTCCGAAACCGGCGCCCCCGCCTCCCGCTCCGGCCCTCGCACCACCGGCGCCCGCACCGACGCCCGCGCCGACGCCCACGCCGGCCCCGAAGCCCACCCCGACACCAACACCCACCCCCAAGCCGACCCCGCCCTCAGAGCCCGCAACGACCCCGAAACCCACCCCCACGCCAACCCCCGCACCGACCCCGACTCCCCCGCCCCCGCTACCTCCTCCGCCTCCGCCTCCGCCCACTCCGACGGTCCACCAGTGGAGCGAGCTCGCCTACGACATCAGCGGCGACGGCGACGCTCCCGAGATGCGCATCCGCGAGAGCAGCCGGGTCTGGCAGCGCTCGGCCCTGTCCATCGCTCGCCGGAGCCACTCCCCGGGCGTGATGGTCCGCGGCCGTTCCTCCGTCACCATCAACCTGAACCGCCCGTGCACCGCCTACGACGCGATGGTCGGCGTGGACGACCTGACGATGAAACTGGGCAAGGTCACCTTCTCCGTCCACGCGGACGGCGTCCCCCTGTGGAACTCCGGGCCGGTCAAGGGCGGTGGCCGAGCCGTCCCGGTTCACGTGGACCTGACGGGCCGCAAAACCGTACGCCTGGTGGTGGAGCCTCACAGCCACTTCGACCGCCTGGCCCTGGCCGACTGGGCCGAGTCCCGCTTCACCTGCGCGTAGACCCCCGACGTCGGACGAAGAACACGGCACTCGGCGCTCGACCGCACACGCGTGGGGCCCCGCCGGCCGGCGCGGCCCCGCCGGCCGACACGGGTCCACCGACCGACACGGGTCCAACCACCGCGCCCGGCCGTTCCCGCCGCGACGCCGTAGGCCCTCTCAGACCCCCCGGGCCAACGCCCCCTGCTGCGGGGCGATCCCCCCGGGCACCGCTCGCTGCCGCCCGGGCGTCCCCGTCCAGCACGTCCCCCGCCGCGCCAGCAGCCGCCGCAGCCACAGTTCCAGCGCGACCAGATCCGCGAGCCCGTCCAGCGGCAGCGGCTCCCCCTCCGCCGCGGCCCGCAGCGCCTTGCGCACCACGCGGGCCTCGACCAGCCCCGCCTCCGCGAGCAGCGGCGTGTCGAACAACGTCATCAGCGTGCCTGCGGCGACCCGCAGCCCGATCCTCGCCTCGGCGGCGGTGTTGGCCTGAGTCGGCGCGCCCCACCCGGCGGGCAGGTCCCGCACGCCGGACCCTTCCAGCACGGTCCGCAGGATGGAGGCCCGCGCCCCCGGCTTCACCCGCAGCGCTTCGGGCAGCCCCCGGCACGCGCGGACGACCTGGTTGTCGAGGAACGGTGTGTGCAGCCGCTGGAAGCGGATCTCGGCGGCCTGCTCCAACACCCTTACGCCGGCCGCGTGCCGGGCCAGTGCCGCACGCGCGCGGAAGTCGCCGGGCCGCTGCCCCGGCCCCACGTCGGACCGGCGGGTGGACGCCTGAAGGCGAACCGATACTTCAGCGAGCGCCTCCCCGGTCAGCCAGCGCGCCGCCGGACCGGGTCTTCCCCAGGTCAGCGCGGCCAGCGAGGCATCCGCCGCACCCCAGGGGGTCCCGTCGTCCAGCTGGTGGCGCAGCAGCTGTTCAGCGAGGGTCTCGAGTCCCGTGCGGTACGGCGTACGGGCCAGGCGCCGGGCCGCGGCGTACACGCGCGCGGGCACCATCACGGACCCGTCGGCTTTCGCCAGCGCGGCGACGGGCCGTACGAGATGGCGCCGCTTGCGGTCCATGAGGAGGTCGGCGAGACGCGCGGGATGCGCGTCGAGCACCTGCCGGGCCCCGTACCCCGTGAAGTGGTCGGCGCTGCCCGCGGCCAGTCGTGCCCGGTGCCGGGCGGCAGTGACCAGGGAGGGGGCCGGCTCGTCCGTGAGCGGTCCGTCGAGGTCGGCGTACGGCAGGGTGTCCTCGCCACCGGGGACGACCACGTGGTGCAGCCGGGGGTTGGCGGCCAGCGCCCCGGCACGCGCGATTTCGTCCGCCCGCCCGTCGGCCGAGCCGCTCCCCGCCGAGGCCGCGCCCCCCGCGAGATCGTTGAACGTGACGGCGAGCAGCCGCTCGCCCGCGCCCGTGCCATGCCCCAGCACGGTCCCCGGCATGCCCGGCAGCCCGGCGGCGAGCAGCGCCAGCGTCCCGGAGGCGGGCCCGCCGGAGAGGTCGGCCCCGATCCCGGGCACCGGCATCCCGCGCGCCGCGCGCCGCTCGGCAGGACCCATGCCCGGCACCGGGCCGGGATCGATGTCGGCGCCGGGGACGTGCCGGGGCGCGGCGAGCCGGGTGCGTACGGCCTCGACCAGCGCGTCCCGGACGGCGTCCACCGCGCGGTCCGGGTCGGCGGGCGGCGCGGCGACGGCGAGCGAGGCGACGGGCTCGTACCCGGCGATCTCACGCGCCCCGGCGCGCAGGATCAGCGCATGCCCCGGCGGAACCCGCTTCACGCCGTCGTACGGAGTGGAGTCGTGGAGCGCGGCCGGCACATCGGGGGCGGCCAGGAGCGCGGCGAGGTGGCCGAAGTCGAGGTTGGCCTCGACGAGGTCGGCGAGCGGCAGCGCGGCGGTGGCGTACGCGGTGCCACCCTCCCAGGGGGTGTGGAACACCGGCCGGGCGCCCGCGAGGTCGCCGCAGACGGTGACCCGGCGGCCCACCTGTACGACGGCGGTGTAGCTGCCCGGCCAGGCGGTCAGATGGCGCAGCGCGCCGCCGCGCGCGGCGAACAGGGCGACGCGCAGCTGTTCGTCGGAGGCGCCGCAGGTGCCGAGGACGGCGATCCGGGTCTCGGCGTCGCCGGTCACCACCCGCACTTCGTCGGGGCGCCAGTCGCCGACCGCCCACAGCGGATCGGGGTCGCCCCACAACGGGTGGGAACCCACCGGTTGCAGTGTCTCGCCGTCGGGGCCGGTGGCGCCGGCGGAGCCGTACGCCAGGGCGCCCGCGGCGGCGCTGCTCCATCCCACCAACCACCGCATCGACGCCTCCACAGGCTGTGGACAACCGGCGCACCGCATGCACCGGTTCACCCATGCTGCCATGAAGGAGGCGCTCAGGAGGGGTGCCGGTGCCGCATGTGCTCCGTCGGATGCGCCCCGGCGGATACTCCTACCCCGATCCGAACACCCGCCCGAGGCAAGGAGATCGTCCGCTCGCGACCATGCGCCCACCTGCACCGCTGCGACGCGAATGCGCCCCCCAGCGCGCCCCAAGAACCACTAACGCGCCCTCAACTGCCGTGGTGGATGGGCTGATAGCCCTGAAAGAGTGGGGGCGATTTTCGGCCAATTCGGAGAGGTGAGGACAACCTCGAACACGCTCCGTACAGGCTTTGCGCACCGCCGGGGAGTCATGCGGTCCGGGAGACGGAGTGCGTCTCCCGGACCGTTCCACCGCCCGCGGGGATGAAGGCGGCGGCGTCCCCCAGCCCACTGGATCCAGTACAGCGGGCCGACCCACGCAAGGACCATGGAATCGCCCCCGCCGTGGCCGGAGTAGAGCGCACGCACGGGCGCACGGCCACACGCCGGGAGCATGCCGCAACTGCGCGTATCGGACCCGTACTTCAGTACGGACCACAATCCCGCCATCCGGAAGAATGCCCCTTAACGCTTGGGATGCGGAGAACTACGCTGGGTTTACGAATGCCGCGCGGTTATGCCAGAGCGGCAGCCGTCTGTGTCGAGGGGTGGCGCATGTCCAGGGAGCTACGCGGGCCGAACGAAAAGCTTGGCACCGTTCTCGCCCTCGCGGGTATCTCCAACGCGGGCCTCGCGCGGCGCGTCAACGACCTTGGCGCCCAACGCGGATTGACCTTGCGCTACGACAAGACGTCGGTGGCGCGCTGGGTGTCGAAGGGCATGGTGCCGCAGGGTGCGGCGCCTCACCTGATCGCCGCCGCCATCGGCCAGAAGCTCGGCCGCCCGGTGCCGCTCCACGAGATCGGCCTGGCGGACGCGGATCCCGCGCCCGAAGTGGGCCTGTCCTTCCCCCGGGACGTCGGACAGGCGGTGAAGTCCGCCACCGAGCTGTACCGGCTGGACCTGGCCGGCCGCCGCGCGGGGTCCGGCGGCATCTGGCAGTCGCTCGCCGGATCGTTCGCAGTGAGCGCATACGCAACGCCTGCCTCACGCTGGCTGATAACCCCGGCCGACAGCTCGGTCGCACGCGAGGTGAGCCCTTCGGAGGGCTCCGCCGCACCGGCCAGAGTCGGCCACAGTGATGTGCGCAAGCTGCGCGAGGCCGCCGAGGACGCGCGCCGCTGGGACTCCAAGTACGGAGGCGGCGACTGGCGTTCGTCGATGGTCCCCGAGTGCCTGCGGGTCGAGGCGGCGCCCCTGCTGCTGGGCTCCTACGCCGACGACGTGGGCCGCTCCCTGTTCGGCGCGTCGGCCGAACTCACCCGGCTCGCCGGCTGGATGGCCTTCGACACCGGCCAGCAGGAGGCCGCCCAGCGCTACTACATCCAGGCCCTGCGCCTGGCCCGCGCGGCGGCCGACGTCCCCCTGGGGGGATACGTACTGGCCTCCATGTCCCTCCAGGCCACCTACCGCGGCTTCGGCGACGAGGGCGTCGACCTCGCCCAGGCCGCGCTGGAGCGCAACCGCGGCCTGGCCACGGCCCGCACCATGAGCTTCTTCCGGCTCGTGGAGGCACGCGCGCACGCACGCGCGGGTGATGCCCCGGCGGCCGGCGCGGCCCTGAAGGCGGCCGAGGGCTGGCTGGAACGTTCCCGCTCCGGCGACAGCGACCCGGTCTGGCTGGGCTTCTACTCCTACGACCGCTTCGCCGCCGACGCCGCCGAGTGCTACCGCGACCTGAAGGCGCCCCGCCAGGTCCGCCGCTTCACCGAGCAGGCGCTGTCGCGTCCGACGGAGGAGTTCGTCCGCTCGCACGGGCTGCGGCTCGTCGTCTCCGCGGTCGCCGAGCTGGAGTCGGGCAACCTGGACGCCGCCTGCGAGCAGGGGGTGCGCGCGGTGGAGGTGGCCGGCCGCATCTCGTCCGCGCGCACCACGGAGTACGTCAGGGACCTCCTGCACCGCCTGGAGCCCTACGGCGACGAACCCCGCGTGGTCGAACTGCGCGAGCGCGCCCGGCCCCTGCTGATGACCCCCGCTTGATGCCCGTGCCCCCGCCTGATGCCCTTGCCCCCGCCTGATCCGGGACGCCCTCCGTACCACCGCCCCGGCCGGCCCGGCGGATGCCGGCAGGCCCTCGCCGCTCCCGGGGTTCACGGGGTTTACGGGCGTTGTCAGTGGCGCAGTGCACTATCGGGACCTGGAGGTGGTGCGGGTGGTGCGGCGGGCGTACGACTGCGATGTGCTGGTGATCGGTGGCGGCATCGTCGGCCTGTCGACGGCGTACGCGATCACCCGCGCGGCGCCGGGCACGCGGGTCACGGTGCTGGAGAAGGAACCCGGCCCCGCCCGGCACCAGACGGGCCGCAACAGCGGCGTCGTCCACAGCGGCATCTACTACCGCCCCGGCTCCCTGAAGGCGCGGTACGCGGTGCGGGGCGCGGCCGAGATGGTCAAGTTCTGCGCGGAGTACGACATCCCGCACGCGGTGACGGGCAAGCTGATCGTCGCCACCGGCCGGGACGAGCTGCCCCGCCTGCACGCCCTGGCCCAGCGCGGCCGGGAGAACGGTCTGACGGTCCGCGAACTGGGCGCCGCGCAGATCGCCGAGTACGAGCCGCAGGTCGAGGGCCTGGCCGCCCTCCACGTCAACGCCACCGGTGTCTGCGACTACGCGGCGGTGGCCCGCCGGCTGGCGGCCGCGTCCGGCGCGGAGATCCGCTACGGCGCGCGGGTCACCCGGGTCGACCGCCGCCCGGACCTGGGCGTGGCCGCCCTGACCGCCGCCGGAGACGTCGTGCGCGGCCGGGTCCTGGTGAACTGCGCGGGTCTGTACTGCGACGAGATCGCCCGCCTCACCGGCGACGATCCCGGCATGCGCATCGTGCCGTTCCGCGGCGAGTACTACGAGCTGGCCCGCCCGGAGCTGATCCGCGGCCTGGTCTACCCGGTTCCCGACCCGGCGTTCCCGTTCCTCGGCGTCCACCTCACGCGCGGCGTCGACTCGGGCGTCCACGTCGGGCCCAACGCCGTACCCGCACTGGCGCGCGAGGGCTACGACTGGCGTACGGTCCGCCCGCGCGAGCTGGCCGCCACGCTGGCCTGGCCGGGCTCCCGGCACCTGGCCCGCCGCCACTGGCGGCACGGCACCGGCGAGCTGCACCGTTCCCTGTCCCGGCGAGCCTTCACCGAGGCGGTCCGCCGGCTCGTGCCCGCGGTCCGGGAGGCCGACCTGGTTCCGGCCCCGGCGGGCGTACGGGCCCAGGCGGTACTGCGCGACGGCACGCTCGCCGACGACTTCCTGATCCGGGAGACGCCCTGCGCGGTCCACGTCCTGAACGCCCCCTCGCCCGCGGCGACGGCGTCCCTGCCCATCGGCCGGGAGGTGGCCCGCCGGGCCCTGACCGCCCTGGACGCCCTGCCCGCTCCGGACGGCGCACCCCGCTGAGGCAGCCGCTCCCGGAGCCGACGGACGAACCTCTCGCGGCACCCCCGTAAAATCGACAGCACTGTGTCTGAGTCCGTGAACCCCCCCGAAGCACACCCCCGGCACCCCGAGCACACGCCCGGTGTCTCGGTCCGCCGTACCCGGGAGAAGGGGGAGCCCCGCTTCCCTGACGGCCCGAGGGCCGATCCCGCCGGGTCGCACTTCGAACGGCGGATCCGGAGTTTCCAGCCACGCCGGAGCCGGGTCACCGCCGGGCAGGCGGACGCGTTGCAGCGACTGTGGCCCCGGTGGGGCTTCGACGTCGACGGCCGGCAGCACCTCGACCTCGCCGAGTTCTTCGGCAACGACCGCCCGGTCGTCCTCGAGATCGGCTTCGGCATGGGCGAGGCCACCGCGCGCATGGCCGCCGCCGACCCCGACACCAACATCCTCGCCGTGGACGTCCACACCCCCGGCCAGGGCCATCTGCTCGGCCTCGCCGACCAGCACGGTCTGGGCAACGTCCGCGTCGGCAACGGCGACGCGATCATCCTGCTGCGCGAGATGCTCACCCCCGACGCGCTGGGCGGGCTGCGCGTCTACTTCCCCGACCCCTGGCCGAAGAAGCGGCACCACAAGCGCCGGCTGATCCAGCCGGCCTTCCTGGACCTCGCCGCGACCCGTCTCGCCCCGGGCGCGACCGTGCACTGCGCCACCGACTGGGAGCCGTACGCCGAGCAGATGCTCGAGGTGCTGACCGCGCACCCCTGCTTCGAGAACACCGTGGCGGACGGCGGTTTCGCACCCCGTCCGGAGTTCCGGCCGCTGACCCGTTTCGAGGGGCAGGGGCTGGCCAAGGGACATGTGGTGAACGACCTGCTCTTCCACCGCGTACACCACGACGACCGGCCCGACAGCCGGGCCGCCGTCCGGCCCGAGGAACAGAACGCCGCCGGCGCCTGAGTCCACCTGGTGTTCCTGCGGGCAGCACCGTTCCCTCGTTAGGGTCAATGCTGTGGCCATCAGCCGTCCGTACCCGACACAGCCCGGTGCGGTCCCCGGCCCCGCGGGGCCGGCCGACGGGCCCTCCCGGCGGCACGCGCACTGGTGGCAGCAGCCCTGGGTGCGCCACGGGGCGCCGACCGCCCTCCTCGCGCTCTCGGGCCTGGTCATCCTGGGCCTGGTCCGCGAGCAGACCGGTACGGAGGGCTTCCTGGTCGGCCTCGGCCTCGCCGTCCTGCCGGTGCCGCTGCTCGTCGCCGCGTTCCGCTGGCTGGACCGGGTCGCACCCGGTCCGTGGCGCAACCTCGTCTTCTCGTTCGCCTGGGGCGCCGGCGCCGCCGCGCTCATGGCGATCGTCGCCAACAGCTTCGCCACGCGGTGGATAGCGACGGAGACGGCCGACCCGTCCCGCGCGGACACGCTCGGCGCGATCGTGATAGCCCCGGTCGTGGAGGAGTCCGTGAAGGCCGCCGCCGTCCTGCTGGTCTTCCTGTTCCGCAGACGCGACTTCACCACGATCCTCGACGGCGTGGTGATCGCCGGGGTCACCGCCACCGGTTTCGCCTTCACCGAGAACATCCTCTACCTCGGCACCGCCTTCGGCACCGACCGGCTCATCGGCGGCAGCGGCGTCTCCTCCGTCACCGCGGCGACGTTCTTCGTCCGCGTCGTCATGTCGCCGTTCGCGCACCCGCTCTTCACGGTCCTCACCGGCATCGGCTTCGGGACGGCCGCGCTCGCCACCGGGCGGCGGCGCCCGGTGCGTTTCCTGCTCCCGCTCGGCGGCCTGCTGCTCGCGATGGGCATGCACGCGCTGTGGAACGTCTCCTCGACCCTCGGCGAGTACGGCTTCTTCGCCGTGTACGCGGCGTTCATGGTTCCGTCGTTCGGCCTGCTGACCTGGCTGGTGGTGTGGACCCGGCAGCGCGAGCTGCGGACCGTGCGGGAGGAACTGCCCACCTACGTCAGGGCGGGTTGGCTGACCCCGGCCCAGCCCTACGCGCTCGGCTCGATGCGGGCCCGGCGCGTCGCCCTGCGGTACGCGCGCGGGCACGGCGGCCGGGCCGCGGCCCGCGCGGTGGCGCAGTACGGGGCGTACGCGACGTCGCTGGCGTTCCTGCGGCACCGGGGGCGCCGCGGCCGCGCGGGCACGGACTTCACCGCGCGGGAGCACGAGCTGCTACGGGAACTGTGGCGGCGCCGCGACACGGCCCGCCCGGCCCTGGAACACGCGGCCCGGGTCACCGCGCCGCCCGCCCCGCCCTGGCCGGTGTACGGGGGGCACGGCGCGTACGGCGTCGTGAACCCCGCCTGTCCCGCGCACCCCGGGTACCCGGCGTCCGGGCCGAATCCGTACGTGTACCCGTACCGCCCCTGAAACGCCGGACCGGCAGTCCTGACGTCGGGGGGTCGTCGTCGGGACTGCCGGGGCTGTGGCTGCGAGAGCACGCGGGAACCGGCCGGGGGCCGGTGTCTCAGACGGTGAGGCCCTTCGACTGCAGCCAGGCCAGCGGATCGATGCCCGAGCCGGAGCCACCGGTGTGCACCTCCAGGTGGAGGTGGGCGCCGGTGGAGTTGCCGGTGGAGCCGACACGGCCGATCACATCGCCGGTGTTGACCTGCTGGCCGACGCTGACGTTGATGGAGGACTGGTGGGCGTACCAGACCTCGGTGCCGTCGTCGAGGGTCAGCACGGTCTTGTAGCCGTAGGAGCCGTCCCAGCCGGCGGAGGTGATCGTGCCGGTGTGGACCGCCTTGATCAGCGTGCCCGTGGGGGCGGCGAAGTCCAGACCGGTGTGCTGGCCGGAGGACCAGTAGGCGCCGGCCTGACCGAAGGTCGAGGAGATGGTGTACGAGGAGGTGGGCAGCGCGTACTGCGTGGCCAGCTTGGCAAGACGCTCGGCCTCGGCCTTCTTCTCGGCCTCCTCCTCCGCCTTCTCCTTGGCGGCGGCGGCCTTCTCCTCCGCATCCTTCTTCGCGGCGGCGGCCTGCTCCTTGGCCTCCTTCTCCGCCTTGGCGACGGCTTCGGCGGCGGCCTTGTCCTCGGCCTGGCTCTGCTGCTGCTCGACCTGGGCCATGATCCGGGCGCGCAGCACCTCGCCGGCGTCGGAGGTGCTGCCGCCCTGCTCGGCCTCGTCGGCGACCGTGCCGATGCTGCTGAGCGGGGTGGCGGAGCCCTGGGGGGTTTCCTCGTCGGAGATGAGGGAACCGACAGAGGGAAGGTCCGGCATCGAGATCGAGACCGGCGGCTTGCCGGTCTGGGCGCTGGCCATGCCGCCACCGGCGACAGCGGCTATGACACCGACGCCCAGGACGGTGGAGCTACGGGCGAGGCCTCCACCGCGCTGCTTGCCGACGCGATGCCGGCCGCGCACGGGAGGAAGGGACTCCGCGGTGGGGTTCCACTCCTCGAAGGGGCCCTCGTCGGTGCGGATGCTGCCGTAGCCGAAGGTCTCGCTGTCGCGCTGGCTCGGCATGAAGGGGGCCTCAGGAGCAGGCCGGTTTGACGCCACGTGGGCGCACTCCTTTCCTTCCTTCTCGCCTACCGGGTTAGCTGACGGGTTCGGAGCAGGAAGGTCTCCTACGCGCGTATACCGCCCGTGTCTCCACGGGGGCATCCGCACGATTCACCCCAAGGTGTTGGTTCCCCGGTTCCCTTGCGGGATTCGGCGCGTGCGCACGGAGCCGACTCGTGTGACGGCTGGGACGACCGCGCTGCGTTATCGAACGTTAATAGACGGAGGGCTCGTATTCCAAGCCGTTCCTCTTGATCGTTAACGATTCCGCACAGACTTAAGCGCCACGACCACCTCAAAACGGGCGAGTTGACTTCCCCTCATTCGTCACACTGGACCTGACGACACGTCAGTCGTTATGCGCAGCGCGGTGGCCCGATCACCTGGCGTGACATCGGTGCGGAAGGGCTGCCCGGGGGACGCGTTCTCGAAACCTCCGCCGGAAGACCCGGAAGACGGGTCCTGGGCCGAGAAGGGGGAACGGGAACGACCGAGGGCCGGAACCCTTTCGGATTCCGGCCCTCGACCTTCAGTAGCGGGGACAGGATTTGAACCTGC
Organism: Streptomyces sp. NPDC005774; assembly: GCF_042871645.1. Lineage (NCBI taxonomy): Bacteria > Bacillati > Actinomycetota > Actinomycetes > Kitasatosporales > Streptomycetaceae > Streptomyces > Streptomyces sp. NPDC005774. The sequence goes on from NZ_JBIAIV010000002.1 coordinate 18,981, forward strand.
GACCTCTGGGTTATGAGCCCAGCGAGCTACCGAGCTGCTCCACCCCGCGCCGTTGTGTAACCAGCATACGGCATCCGCGGGGCACTCCGCACACACATGCCCGCCGCCCCTCCGTCACCGGCCGGTCAGATGGCCGTTCGGCGCCTCGGCGGCCTCCTTGTGCTCCGGCAGAACGACGACCGTGGCACCCTCCGCGGCCAGCACGCCACTGCCGTCGGCGCCCGCCACGAAGGTGTCCGGCTCCCGCCAGGCGGTGACCACCCGCCGTACCCCCGCGTCCAGGATCAGCCGGGCGCAGGGCTCCGGACGGGATGCGCGGCGGGCACAGGGTTCCAGGCTGGAGTACACGGTGGCGGTCGCGAGCCGCGGGTCCGCGGGGTCGATCCTGGCGAGGGCGGCCTCCTCGGCGTGCACCGTCGGGTCGCCGGCCTCGCGGGAGTGGCCGCGCGCCAGTTCGGTGCCGTCGGCCGCCACGACCACCGCGCCCACACTGAACGCCGTCTCCGAGGGCGGGCACCGGTCCGCCAGTTCACAGGCGAGGGCCAGCCAGTGGTGGTCGGCGGCCACCGGGAGCGGGCCGGTGCCGGGGGCGGTGGGCTCGTAGCGCATGAGGACGACGTCGCCGATGGGGCGGGTCTCCGACAGCCGCAGCCGGCCGCCCTGGTAGGTGCCGGGGCCGAAGAGGCGGGCGGCGTCCGGGTCCCCGACGAAGAGCGGGGCGAGGACCAGCTGGAGCTCGTCTGCGAGGCCCTGGGTGAGGAGCTGGGTGTGGATCAGACCGCCGCCCTCGACCATGAGCCGCCGGACGCCGTACGCGTCGTACAGGTGCGTCAGGAGCCGCCGCCAGTCGAGTTCGGCACCGAGCGGCACGATGTCGGCGGCGATGCCGTGCGCGCGGGCGCGTTCGGCACCCTTGTCACTCGTGTAGAGGACCTTCGCGCCGCCGGTGTGCCAGAACCGCGCCGCCGGGTCCAGGTCGCCCGAGCCGCTGACGGTGACCTTCAGCGGGTATGCGGGGCGGCCCTCGGCGACCCGGGCGGCACGCCGCTCGGGCGCGTTGACCAGCAGCCGGGGGTTGTCGGCGCGGATCGTGCCGGCGCCGATCAGGATCGCGTCGACCGACGCCCGTACCTCGTCGACCCGGTCGAAGTCCTCCGGACCGGACAGCAGCAGCCGTTCGGGGCCGGTGTCGTCGAGATACCCGTCGAGCGAGACGGCGGCGGACAGCAGGACGTACGGGTGGGGCATCGACGGCGCTCCTGACAGGGACGGCGGGCAGGACAGGGCTGGACTGGACTGAGCTGGGCCGGACTGGGCCGGACTGGGCCGGCGCAGAGAGTCTTGCACCCGGTGTGTCCCCGCGCGGAGGGAAGCCGTACGGTGTGCCACCGCCACGTGGCGCGAAACCGTACGGCGCGAACCGTACGGCGTGGAAACGCGGTGACTCGCCGAGTCCGACAACCGGCCCGCGATGAGGACCTTCCCCCCATGCCCCGTGGGTGTCGTCCGCCATCCCGTTTGGTGGCGTCACGGATGGCGAGTGCCGGGGGTCGGATGTGAGCGTTGAGAAACCCCCGGGCCACGGTCCCGGGACGCACAGGCCGTAACCCCTCGGGACCCGTGGGTGTACCGGCCGCAGCCCCGTATGGCGGAGAACCCCCACCAACACGAAGAAGCATTCCCCACTCGGGTCAGTCGATCATTTCCCCCTCCGTCCCCGTGCTGTGGTGGTGACCCGTGGGACATGCCGACACCCTGCTCGCCATGGGCGGCGCGTTCCTCGCCGCGGCGTTCCTGGCCCGTCTCGGCAGCCGGATCGGGCTGCCGACGATCCCGCTGTTCATGCTCGCCGGCATACTGCTCGGCCCGCACACGCCCGGCCTGGTCCTGGTCGAGGACGCGCACGACTTCTCGATGCTGTCGGCACTCGGTCTCGTCCTGCTGCTCTTCTACCTCGGCCTGGAGTTCCACCTCGACGACCTGAGACGGGGCGGCAAACAGCTCCTCAGCGCCGGTGGCATCTACCTGGCGCTCAACGTCGGCGCGGGGCTGGGATTCGGGTTCGCCCTCGGCTGGGGAGCGCGGGAGGCCCTGGTGCTCGCCGGGGTGCTCGGCATCTCGTCCTCCGCGATCGTCACGAAGATCCTCATCGAGCTGGGCCACATCAGCCGGCCCGAGACCCGCCTCATCCTCGGTGTCACCGTCGTCGAGGACATCTTCCTCGCGCTGTACCTCGCCGCGCTGCAGCCCGTCCTCAGCGGCGCCCAGGGGCTCGGAGACATGGAGCTCCAGGCGTCCAAGGCGTTCGGCTTCCTGATGGTGCTCGCCATCGCCGCCCGCTACGGAACCCGGCTGTTCGGCCGGATCATGGCCGTACGCGACAACGAGCTGCTGGTCGTCACCTTCCTCGGGACCGCGATCTTCGTCGCGGGTGTCTCCGAGGTGCTCGGGGTCGTCGACGCCATCGGTGCGTTCATGGTCGGTCTGATCGTGGCCGGTACCCCCGCGGCGCCCCGGATCCGCACTCTGGTGCATCCCCTGCGGGACGCCTTCGCCGCGATCTTCTTCTTCGCCTTCGGGCTGGCCATCGACCCGGGGGACATCGCCTCCGTCGCCGGTCCGGTGGCCGTCGCGGTGGCGCTCACCCTCGCGATGAACCTGATCGCGGGCCTTCTGGTGGCCCGCCTGTACCGGTACGGCGCCGACATCGCCACCACGCTCGTCTCCCGCGGCGAGTTCGCGCTGATTATGGCCGCCATGGCCACCGGCGCGGGGCTCGACGACCGGCTCACACCGTTCATCGCCGGATACGTCCTCGTCCTCGCCGTACTCGGTCCGGTGCTCGCCAAGCAGTCCCACCTGCTCGCGCGCGCCCTGCGCGCCGTCCAGGCCCGGCTGCCCGACCGAGGCTCGTCCCGGGACACCGGAACCGACCCGGACACCGGCCCTTCATCCGGCACGGGGCTCCCCCCGGACCTGGACGCGGGGCCCGACGGAAGCCTGGATGCCGGACCCGTGCCCGACCGGGAGCCCGCCGAAGCCGAGCGCCAGCCGCACAGGGCGGGCACCGAACGCATGGGGACCGGTCATCGACCGTACGGGAAACGGCACTCGGTCAGGGTTCGGTGAGAGCCCGTCAGGGTTCGATCAGCCCCACCCGGATGGCGTACCGGGTGAGTTCCAGCCGGTCCTTCAGGTCGAGCTTGGCCAGCAGGTTCGCGCGGTGGCGCTCCACGGTCTTGGGGCTGATGACGAGGAGGTCGGCGATCTGCTGCGAGGTGTTCCCCTCGGCGACCAGCTTGAGGATCTCCTCCTCGCGGTCGGTGATGGCCTTCGCGGGCAGGTTCCGGCCGTCCCGGGCGAGTTCGAGATAGTTGCGGATGAGGGCGTTGACGGCGCCCGGGTAGAGGAACGGTTCGCCGCGCATGGTGGCCCGGCAGGCCTCCACCAGGTCACGGTCGGCGACGGACTTGAGCACGTAACCGGAGGCACCGGCGCCCAGCGCCTCGAAGAAGAACTGCTCGTTGTCGTACATGGTCAGAATGAGGATCCGCGTCTGCGGCAGGGTGCGGGAAAGCTCACGGGCCGCCTGAAGGCCGGTCAGGCGGGGCATGGCGATGTCGAGGATGGCCAGGTCGGGTCCGTGGATACGGGCCTGCTCGAGGGCTTCGGCACCGTTGTCGGCCTCGGCGACGACGGTCAGGTCCGGTTCGCCGTCGAGGATGAGGCGCACTCCTCGGCGGACCAGTGCGTGGTCGTCGGCGAGGAGGATGCGCGTCAGGGAGCTGCCGCTCTCAGCGCCAGTGGGGGTGCCAGCGGGGGTGCCAGTGGGGCCGGGCTCGGTCATGTTCGGTGTTTCCGGTCGGGGGCGGTGGTCACGGGCGGCAGGGTCCGCACGGGCGCGGGACCCCGCACGGGGACAGGGACAGCGAGGCGCACTCGGGTCCCGCCGCCCGCGGCCGGGCCCACCTCGAGGTCGGCGCCGACGAGCAGGGCCCGCTCGCGCATCCCGAGGATGCCGGCGCCCTCGGACGCGGCGCCGATGCCCTGGCCGTCGTCCTGGACGCGCAGTTCTACTCCGGTGGGGGAGCGGCGCAGGGCGACCTCCGCGCGGTGGGCGTTCGCGTGCCGGACGATGTTGGTGAGCCCTTCCTGGGCCACCCGGTAGAGGACCAGTTCGGCCTCCGGGCCCAGGTCGGGCAGGTCGGGGGCGAGACGGTGCTGGACCGTCAGGCCGGGACCGCCGAACTCGGCGGTGAGTGCCTTGAGCGCGCTGCCCAGCCCGAGTTCGTCCAGGACTCCGGGGCGCAGCCGGCGGGCGATGCGCCGGATCTCGTCCAGGCTGCCCCGGGTGGTCTCCTGCACCAGGCTCAGTTCCTCCCGCAGCTCCGGCGGGGCGTGGTCGGCGACCCGCTTGAGCTGGAGCAGGACGGCGGTGAGGCTCTGACCGACCTCGTCGTGCAGCTCCTGGGCGATCCGGCGGCGTTCGTCCTCCTGCGCGGACAGGGCGCGGGCGCTGCTCGTGGCGCGCTCGTCCTCGAGCCGGTCGAGCATCGTGTTGTACGTGCTGATCAGCTCGGCGATCTCCCCGCGCCCGGCGACCTCGGGGCGCTGGCCGGGGCGCAGCAGGTCGGTGGTGGACATGGCGCGGGTGACACGCTGCAGCGGGGCGAGGCCGACGCGCAACAACAGCGCGTTGGCACCGAGCATGGCGGCCAGTCCCACGGTGAGCACGAAGGCCTCGGTGAGCAGGACCGGGGTGGAGACGGTGACCGGTCCGAGCAACAGGACGGTGGCCGTGATCAGCACGACGGCGTTCAGCAAAAAGATCCGCCAGAACAGTGGCACCCAGTACCACCTCCTCACCGTGCTTCTCCGGAGCCGTCCGTCGTCGTACGACCGTTCTACCGTGCTTATGCCCCGGCGCCGCGGTAGTGCTGCCCTGCCGCCGCCCTGATCTTTCCCTGATATCGCCGTGACCCGGCCCCGCCCCGAGTCCGCCCCCACCCCGGGCCCGGCCTCCCGGGCCCGGCCTCCCGGGCCCGGCCTCCCGGGCCCTGCTCTCCTGGGACCGCCTGGCGGACAGCACCCCCACAACAGGGGGCTGCCCGGCAGGGGTGCAGCCCGGGTCGGCCCTGCTGTCGTAGGCTGCCGTGCCGCGGAGCTTTCGGCGGCCCGCGCTACCGGGGGCGCGGGCGCGGGCCGTCATGGCCCAGCGTGAGTGCTGGTCCGACGGTGCGCCATCCGTGACAGTCCCCATTTTTCCCGTGGGTGTGCGGTGTCCGGCCGGCCCGCGTACAGCTTGGTCCCCCACGAAGATGAGGGCTGCCCCCTATGGTCGCTGACCCCCGGGCGGGCGACCCTTGAAATGGACGCACGCCCGTCCCGTCGAATCACCCCGTACCGGGCGGGTGATGACCTCGGCGCATGGGCAAACTCCCAGGGTCGGCCCGATGGCGGAGTGTCGAGATTCTTGAGGGCCGGCGTTTCGTTTTTCCGCCCCGGCGTCGGTTGCCACGGTACCGACGCCCGGAGGCGTTGCTTCGGAGGTGGCGGTCGGCCGTCTCACCGTGCTGCCACCGTTCGGGAAGGAGGAGACGTGCCCCAGTCCGACAACCAGCGCCTCGTCGATCTCGCGGCCCGAATCGAGCAGGACGACCCGCATTTCGCCCGCTCGATGTCCAGCGGGCGGCCCACCCGGCCCCGCGAGTACCGACGCGCGCGCGCCTGGTGGGTGCTGGGGAGCGGCCTCGTCCTGCTGACCATCGGCCTGATCATGCCCGACGGACTGCTCATCGCGACAGGTCTGGTGCTCAGCGGAATCGGTGCACAGTTGTTCGATCCGTACTCGCCGCAGAGGGGCGGCCGGGAGCGGCACTCGGCCCGCTGAGAGCGCGGACCGCCGGGATCACTTCCCTTCACGCACCGTCGCTTTGCCATGTCATGCGACGTTCTTCCCAGCGCACCCCGGTTTGGGGTGCGCTAAAATCTTTACCAAGCGCTTACGCTCCGTTGAGCAGCGTTCCGCTCTTTCATCGAGCGTTGAACTCTGCGCGTTGAGTACTGGGCACTGAGTGCGGTGTACCGAGTGCGCCGTGTCCTGAGTGCCGCGTACCGATTGCTGGGCGTCGCCGACCGGTTGAACCGATGAGAAGAAGAACGGGGGCGTGACATGGGCCGGGTGATCCCCGTACGTGTCGACAACGCCGCCCGCGACGGCGTCCCGGATACCGGCGGCGCCGGCTGCCGCCCGAGCAGTCGTCCCCGGCGCTGACGCGCCCGCCCTTCACCAGCCGCGAGCGCCACCGGCTCCCACCCGGGCCGCAGCCCGTTCCGCACCCGCTTCCTCGGCCCACTCGGCCCGGGGCCCGCGGGTACTTGCCCACCCCGTAGGGGACACACCCAGCTCACCCCGGCGACCCGTTCCCCCACCCCACCCCACCCCGAGACCCAGCACCTCGGCGCCCCGGCATCTCAGCACCTCGGCACCTCGGCACCCGGCCCCGGAAACCTCCACCAGGCACCGCACCCGCCGTTCCGGCACCCAGCCATCAGGCACAGACGCCGACACCGCAACGATCCACGGAGGTCAGACGCCCGTGCACAACACCACCGCCCTGCTCATCGAACTCGGAGCGATCATCCTCGCCCTCGGGCTGTTGGGCCGTCTCGCCGGACGGGTGGGCTTCTCCCCCATACCCCTCTATCTCCTCGCGGGGCTCGCCTTCGGCCACGGCGGCATCCTGCCCCTGCAGGCCAGCGAGGAGTTCGTCGCCACGGGCGCCGAGATCGGTGTCATCCTGCTGCTGCTGATGCTGGGGCTGGAGTACAGCGCGTCGAGCCTCGTCACCACCCTCAAGACCCAGTACCCCTCGGGTGCCGTCGACTTCGTCCTCAACGCCGCCCCCGGCGCCGTCGCCGCGCTGCTCCTGGGCTGGGGGCCGGTCGCCGCCGTCGCCCTCGCCGGAGTCACCTGGATCTCCTCCTCCGGGGTCATCGCCAAGGTGCTCGGCGACCTCGGGCGCACGGGCAACCGCGAGACACCGGTCGTCCTGTGCGTCCTGGTCATGGAAGACCTCGCCATGGCCGTCTACCTGCCGATCCTCACCGCCCTGCTGGCCGGGGTCAGCCTCGCGGGTGGCAGCGTCACCCTGTTGATCTCCCTGGGCACCGTCGGCGCCGTCCTCTACATCGCCCTGCGCCACGGACGCATCGTCAGCCGCGCGGTCTCCTCCGACAACGCCGAGATGCTGCTGCTGGTGGTGCTGGGGCTGACCCTGCTGGTCGCGGGCGTCGCCCAGCACCTCCAGGTGTCGGCCGCGGTGGGCGCGTTCCTGGTCGGCATCGCCCTGTCCGAGGAGGTCGCCGAGGGTGCGCACGGCCTGCTGTCCCCGCTGCGGGACCTGTTCGCGGCGGTGTTCTTCGTCTTCTTCGGGCTGCACACCGACCCGGCGGACATCCCGCCGGTGCTGCTCCCGGCGCTCGCCCTGGCGGTCGTCACCATGCTGACGAAGATCGCCACCGGCTGGTGGGCCGCCCGCCGGGCGGGCATCCCGTCCAAGGGCCGCTGGCGTACCGGCGGCACGCTGGTGGCGCGCGGCGAGTTCTCGATCGTCATCGCCGGTCTCGCCGTCGGCACGGAACCCCGGATCGGCCCGCTGGCCACGGCGTACGTCCTGATCCTGGTCATCCTCGGCCCCCTCACCGCCCGCTGGACCGAACCGCTGGCAAGCCGCCTCACCCGCCGCCCGCCGGACAAGCCGCAGAACACCACCCCGGTCGGCCAGTCGGAACCGGCCCACGCGGGCGGCTGACGGCCGACACGGCGAAGGGCCGGGCAACCGGCCCGTCGGGAACGGATCGGCCGTCGGGACGAGGCCATCGCGTACTTCTCCCGCACGACTGCAGGGTGCGAAGATCGAGAGACCCACATCCGACCGGGGGACGTAGATGCACGTGTCGATCAGGTCCGCGCGGGCGACGGAAGCCGAGATGCTCAGCGCTTTGGCCCTGCGGTCCAAGGCACATTGGGGTTATGACGCCGAGTTCCTGGAAGCATGCCGGGACGAGCTCACCGTCGGTGCGAACGAGGTCGCACGCCGACGAGCCATGGTCGCTGACAGAGACGGTCACATCCTGGGTTTCACGACTCTTGAAGGAGAACCCCCCACAGGCGTTCTGGGCATGATGTTCGTCGAGCCGCGGGCCGTCGGACAGGGAATCGGAAGCCTGCTGTTCAAAAGCACCGTCGCCGCCGGACGAGACCTGGGGTTCACCCGGCTCACGATCGACGCGGACCCGAATGCCGAGCCTTTCTACCGCGCGATGGGCGCAGTACGCACAGGAAACGTCCCCTCCGGCTCCATCGCCGGCAGAGTGCTGCCGCAGATGATCGTCACCATCCAGCGCTGAAACAGCGCCGCTCGACACCATCGTGGGGAAGCCACCGGAATTCGGCCATCGGTGTCGGCCCCTCGGCCCGATGGCCCCGGCGGTGCGAAAATCGGCTCGGTATTCATTCCTCACCCGTCGAGGTCCGGGCGCGCCGACGACCGGCCGGCCCCGCCTGCCGGGCCGGCACCGGGGAGCGCCGGAAGGGGACCGCTGGAAGGGGAGCGTCGGCATGGTCGAGTGGATCGCCCTCGGCACCGGTCCGAGGCCGGTGCCACAGCCCGTCGCCACCCCGCTGATATGGGCCGGCGCCTTCGGCGGCGCACTGACGGTGGTGCTCCTGTCCCACACGGTCGTGGGCCCGGACCGCCCCGGGCTCACGCTGGCGGCCCTGTCCCTGCTCGCCGCCGTCCTCGGCGTGTGCGCGCGGTTCACCGCGGCCCCCGGCACGACGGCCCTGTGCTGGCTGTTCCTCAACGGCTTCGCGATACCGCCCGCCGGCACCCTCACCTGGACCGGCTCCAGGGACGCGCTCTGGCTCGGCTGCCTGCTCGCGGCCACCGTCGCCGGTACGACCGCCGCCCGCCTGGCCCACGCCCGCGCGGCCTACCGCCGCCTCACGACGTAACCCGGAGCGTGAGGTCACCGGCCCCCGACGCCTCATCCACCACTCGGCCGCTCACCCGCCCCTCCACCCGTCCGCCCGGCCATCCATTAAAGAACGATCGTTCTTGACCGATCGTTCTTTAATCCCGTACGGTCATGGACATGGGACGACCACGCGCCTTCGACACCGATCAGGCCGTCCGTACCGCAGCCGTCCTCTTCGCCACCCACGGCTACGAGGGCACTTCGGTCGACGACCTGGTCACGGCCACCGGCATCCACCGGGGCAGTCTGTACAAGGTCTTCGGCTCCAAACGGAGCCTGCATCTGACCGCTCTCCGCACACACCTCGACCACGAGATCCACCCGGCCGCCGCGGCCATCGCCACTCTCACCGACCCCGGGCAGGCCCTGGCCGCGGCCATCGCGTCGTACGACAACGGTCCGGCAGCCGGGCTCCTGCTCCTCTCCGCCGCCGAACGCGCACCCCATGACCCGGACGTCGCCGCGCTGGTCGCGGAAGGGATCACGGCACTGGAGAACGCCCTGCGCCCCTCCCACGGGGACGACGCCCCTCGGCTCGCCTCCACCGTCCTCGGCACCCGTCTGCGGCTGCGAGCCCAGCCGACCGCACCCAAGGAGCACTGACATGGCCCTGATCTCCATCGACCGCGAACGAGGCCTGCTGACCGCCGAGTTCCAGGGCCTCGACAAGCTCTGGACATTCAGCAGCCGCCTGGAGATCCCCCTCGCCCACATACGCGGTGCCACGCACGACCCCGGCATCGCCCGCGAACCCAAGGGCGTCAAGGTCGGCGGCACGCACTTTCCCGGACTGATCACCGCAGGCCGCTTCCGCCGCGACGGTGAACGGCTGTTCTGGGACGTGAAGAACCCGGACAAGGCGATCGTCATCCAGCTCGCCGACGCCGAGCACTACGACCGGCTCATCCTCGAAGTCGACGACCCCCGGGCCACCGTCCACCTCATCGAACAGTCCCTCGCCCGCGACTGAACCGCACCAGGAACCGGCCGCCCCTCCGTAGCCCCGTCGGCCCGCTGTCACAGCGACCGATCAGGCGGTGTCCTGAGGTCGACCCCCTGGAAACGGTCGAGCCCTTGAGACGACGGAGACACCATGACCGAGAACACCCACGTGGCCGTGATCGGCGGCGGATACGCCGGCGTCATGGCGGCCAACCGCCTGACGCGGCGCGACGACGTGAGAGTGACCCTGATCAACCCGCGCCCGGACTTCGTCGAGCGGATCCGCCTGCATCAGCTGGTGGGCGGATCCCACGACGCGGTCGTCGACTACCGGGACGTCCTGGCCGACGGCGTCCGGCTGGTGGTCGACACCGTGACCCGGATCGACGCGGCCGGGCGCGGCGTGGCATTGGCGGCCGGCGGCACGGTCGGCTACGACTACCTGATCTACGCGGTGGGCAGCGGCAGCGCCGACCCGGGTGTGCCCGGAGCGGCCGAGTTCGCCCACCCGATCGCCACGCTGGAGGCGGCGGAGCGGCTGCGGCCGGTCATCGAGGCCGCTCCCGCGGCGGCCGCGGTGACAGTGGTCGGAGCCGGGCCGACCGGCATCGAGACCGCCGCCGAACTGGCGGAGGCCGGCCACGCCGTGACCCTGGTGTGCGGTGGGGTGCTCGGCCCCTACCTGCATCCCCGGGGCCGGCGCTCGGTGGCGGGGCGGCTGGCGGCGCTCGGGGCGACCGTACTCGAAGGCCCCGACGCGAAGGTGACGGCGGTGACGCGCGACACCGTACGGCTCGGCGACGGCCGGGAGCTGCCGAGCAAGGTGACCGTCTGGACCGCCGGATTCGGCGTGCCGGACCTGGCTGCCCGCAGCGGGCTGAGCACCGACGCCCTGGGCCGACTGCTCACGGACGAGACGCTGACGAGCGTGGACGACGCGCGCATCGTCGCGGCCGGGGACTCGGCGGCACCTTCGGACCTGCCGCTGCGGATGAGCTGCCAGGCGGCGATGCCGCTGGGCGCGCGGGCCGCCGACACGGTGCTCAGCCGGATCGCGGGTGAGCAGCCGTCGACGCTCAACCAGGTGTTCGCCGGCCAGTGCATCAGCCTCGGCCGACGCGGCGGCATCTTCCAGTTCGCCCACCGGTACGACGTGGCGGTGGGGTTCCACATCGCCGGCCGCCCCGGCGCGAAGCTCAAGGAGTTCGTGTGCAGGGGGATCATCAAGCACCTGTCCGACGAGGCCCGCAAGCCCGGCTCGTACAGCTTGCACCGCGTCCCAGGAGGCCCCAACCGCCAACGACTCCTGCGGACCGGGCCGGTCAAGGCACCGGCCACCCCCTGAACCAGCCCCGAGAGGCGTGTCGCCGACGTCACGAGTCGCGTGGGGCCACCAGGCCGGATTCGTAGGCGAGGACCACCAGCTGGGCCCGGTCACGGGCATGAAGCTTGGCCATGGCCCGGTTGACATGGGTCTTCGCGGTCAACGGGCTGATCACCAGCCGGCCCGCGATCTCATCGTTGGACAGGCCCCGCGCGACGAGAACGACGGCCTCGCGTTCGCGGCTGGTCGGCTCTTTCAGCCCCGGGCCGATGTCGGTGAGGGGCGGCTGGTCCACGTACCGGTTGATCAGCCTGCGGGTGATCGCCGGGGCCAGCAGGGCGTCGCCACGCGCGGCGACGCGTACGGCGTGCAGGAAGTCCTCCGGCACGATGTCCTTGACCAGGAATCCGGCGGCGCCGGCGCGCAGCGCGTTGAAGACGTGTTCGTCCAGGCCGTAGTTGGTCAGGATGACGACGCGCACCCCGGCCAGGGCCGGGTCCGCGGCGACCGCGCGTCGGGCGTGGGGGAGCAGATCGCGTTGATGCCGGCCGCCGTGCACCACGTCGACCACCTGGTCACCACCCGGCTGCTCCCCCACGAATACGCGGAGGAACACCAGCTCCACCCCGCACCGAACACACAAACCGACGACCTGCGCGCCTGCCTGGACGGGCTCCCTTCCGTTCTCCGCCCGCACTTCAGCCAGGAGGAGGAGAGCTACTTCTCACTCGCTCCCTGAGCCGGACCGCCCATGGGATCGCGATCACCTTCAATCCTGCGTCCCACGTCGAGTTGGAGTCCGGCAAGCGCCCGAAGCCCCTCCTGTGTACCGATGAGCGTGTCCGGCGGTGGCGTGGGACCCCTACGAGTCCGAACCGAAGACGGAGGGCAGCGCGAACTCGATCGCACTCGGCAGCATGAACATCGCAGTCCTGGGAGACCACAGGGTCCGCCAGGAGCAAGGAATGCAAGGGCCCGAAAACGAAGCAGCGCCCGACCCGACCAAAGTCGACTCGGACGCTGCGTAGCAGGTCAGATGCCATATCCCCCGCCTACCACCGGTGGGCCCTGTGGGACTCGAACCCACAACCAATGGATTAAAAGTCTGATGAGCGCCCATGGCATCTCACCCCGCCGTGCTCTGCTCACCCCGCCGCGCCCCAAGGAGTGCAGGTCAGCGGCACCTCAGTTTCGCTCACCGAACGTCGCTCACCCCATCTCACCCCACCGCGCATCAGCGTGTTGTGTGGCGTTCGGGCCAGCACGGGGCCAGCAGTAAGGGCCTCCGACCCGCAGGTCGGAGGCCCTTTTCCTGTCCCCGATTCTACGCCGAGGGCTCCCTTTTGTCAGTGCTGGCCCGTACCGTGGAGTCATCATCATCAGCGTCTGCTGGCTGCGTCGCTGAGCCCGGCCCCTGGTGCGGCACAACGCTCGCACCAGGGGCCGCTCCACGCCCGCGCCGAGCGCGCGGCACGGCGGCCGCCGCGCGCTCCGTCAGGTCCTGCTCGTACTCCTGGAACAGCGCCATGTAGGTGTCGGCGGTCAGCACGATCGTGGAGTGCCGCAGCTTCTTGCTCGCGTCGTCGATGTCGCCGCCGCCAGCCTTCACCAGCGCGGCCGCGCCGTGCCGGAGGTCGCGCAGGTTGAGGGGTGGCAGGCCGGCCGCCGCCACGATCCGCTTGAACTCCTTGCTGACGACGTCGGGGTGCAGCCAGCTACCGTCGTCGGTGGTGAAGACCTTGCCGGTGTCGGCCCACGACTTCCCGGCCTTCATCCGTGCGGCACGCTTGGCGTCCTGACGGGTGCGGTGCTCGCGCAGCACGGTCACGGTCTCCCGGTCGAGCACCACCGACGCCATGGAGGAGTCCGTCTTGGGTGCGGTCTCGATCGGCGTCCAGCCGTCCACCACGATCTCTGTCAGAACGTCGATGCGCGGCGGGTCCGTGTCCAGGTGCACGTGTGACCAGTCCGCGCCCACACCCTCACCGCGGCGCAGGCCGTGGTGGGCGACCAAGTGGAAGAAGGCGTACAGCCAGTGGTCCTCGGCTGCGTCGAGGAACGCGCCCAGCTGCTCCGGGCTCCAGACCATCACCGGGCTGGGAGCCACACCCGACTCCCGCCACCGCGCGACTCTTTCGGCCGTCCACAGCAGTCCCTTGGGGCGCGCGCTGGAGCCGAGTTCGACGTGCTTCGCCGCATTGAAGGTGATGAGCTGCTGAGCGATCGCCGCGTTCAGCGCCGTGCGTAGGGTCCGGCGGATGGCGTGCCGCGTGGCCGGGCCATTGGCCTTCCGGTACGGCTTCATTGCGGCCAGGCGCTCGCGCTCAACAGCTAGGCGCTCTCGCTCCTTCGCCGGTGGCCGCCCAGGCTTGGACCACTTAGAGCGTGCCTCTTGCTCTCGGCGGGCCGTGTTCTCCGCACGGATCGTGTCCGACTCATCGGCGATGGCGTCGAACATCTCCTGGACATGGCCGACGTTCAGTCGGTCCAAGCGGTAGTGCCCAATGCGTGGCCTCAGGTGAACCTTGATGTGCGAGCGATAGCCCGCGGTCGTCGTGCTCCGAGTCTTCTTCCCGGCCATCCACCGGTCCAGCCAGTCGGCCATGGTGGTCTGACCGTCGAGCGGGACGCCCACGCCCAGGCGTCGCTGGACCTCGGAGGCTTGTGGGATGTCAGCTCGGCGCCGGGCGATGTCGACGAGTAGATCGCCCACGCGCTGCTGTTCAGCAGGATCGTCACCGGGGAGGTCAAGAATGGCCTGCAGGCGGGAGAGGTCGCCCTGGGCCTCCGCGACGCTGCCGTATCCGGTGCGTCTCCACGTTCTACGCTTCCCCTCGGCATCCGGCGGTAGTTCCTGGCGGACCGCGACGGTGCCGTGGTTCTTGCGCTTCAGCTTGGGGCACGAGGTGCCCAGCAGTTTGCCGTCCTCGCCGCGGCACTCGCAGCGTCGGTAGATGCTGCCTGCCCGGCGTGCTGACGGCATGGGACGCTCCTCTCACTCAGGGGGCTTGCCCTGGCTGATGTTCAGCTGTGCGAGACCCACGCTTATTACATGATCTGCGGCTTCGTTGAGTCGGTCCAGCATCGCCTGATCCATTCCGCTGTTGGGACGTACGGCGAACGCCAGCCCATGCTCGTTACGTATGGGCATGAAGATCTCGTCCTCGGGCAAGTCGTCGCTGAAGAAGTACCAAACTCGCTGTCTTGAACCGCGCCCTGCCTCCATGCAGCCTCCCCGTTCCTCGGTCACACGTTCGAGTGACATCCTGGACCAATGTGTTACGGCCCGCAGGTCCGCACATGATCGCATCACCAGCAACAGAGGTCTACAGGCCGTTCACACCTGTCACCCGGTGTGACGCAAGGGGGAATACTTTCCTCATTCGGGGGAATCCGGAGGCACCAATGTGTCAATCAGCCGGAGGAGTCGCTCCCGCTGGTCCGCCGGCAACCGGTCCAACTTGCGTACGTACGCGGTCGCTTCGGACGATCCACCGCTGAGCGGGTCAACCCCGTGAAACTGGCTGCCGGCCGCATCCTGCAGCGCCTCCACGGGCAGCCCACAGGCCTCCGCGAGCGCGCGCAACTCCTCAAAAGCGGGCGGCGTGACTGGCTGCCCCGTTTCCAGGCGGTAGATCCAGCCACGCTTCACCCGCACCCCTGAAACGGGGTCAACAGCCCTCTCGGCGAAAGCGTTCAGACCCTCATTCAGCTCGGCTCGACGCGCGCGAACGAGGTCCGCGAACTGAGTGCGCTGTTCAGGGTCATGTGCCGTTCCGCTCGGTGGCGTGTCATTGGGAGCCATGGGGGTCATCCTGCCACTCCTGTGGTCAGAGGTATTCACGGGTCGTTCAGGGTCTGTGCAGCCCGTTGGGACATACGGGCAGGTCAGCCGAGTCGTTCATTTCACTCACTGGACGGATTGTTCAGTACGTGAGCCGATCACGCCAGGTCGCGCGGGGTCATTGACTGATTACAGCCGCACGCCCCCAGCGTTCAGTCGACTAGACAAACCGTTCAGCCCATGGAATGCTCCACCCATCGACATTCAGTGCGATGAACAAAGCATTCCGCGAGGTGAACGTGAACGAAGCCCCGCCCATCCCGTACGCGGTCGTCAGCAACGACCGACTCAAGCTCCTGATGGAGCGCACCGGCACCGGTGAAGCCGTCACCAGCCGCGAACTCGCCGCCAAGTCCGGCGTGGCACACGGCACGATCGGCGCCCTCATGTCCGGCACCCAGCGCCTGGTCCCCGAGGACAAGGCCAAGGCGATAGCCGCGGTCCTCGGCATTGACCTCCTGGTCCTCTTCATCCCGATGGAGCGCTCCGGCCGGTCCTTCATCCCGGCCCAGCCGCAGAAGGAGGCCGTGTGACCGCCCCGATGGAGCCCCTGACCCCGGAGCAGGTCCTGGCCCTGCCCGCGATGCCGCCGGTGAAGTCCGCGTTCGCGGCCCTCAACATCAGCGAGGGCACGGGCTACGGCCTGATCCGCCAGGACGAGTTCCCCATCCAGGTCTTCGAGTTCGGCCGCGCCAAGCGCGTGCGGAAAGCGGACCTGGTCGCCTTCCTCGGCCTCTCCCAGTTCGCCGCTGCCGAGGTCCAGTCGGCAGCGGCCACCAACGACGACGCCCCCGGGGTCCAGCCGGGGGCGCCTACCGAGCAGCCCGCCCACACCAGCAAGTAGAGAACGGAGCAGCTCGTGAAGCAGCTTCCCACGCCCCGCACACCGTCGCCCAGCGCGGCCGTGATGCGCGCCATCACCAGCATCGAGCTGGCGAAGCAGGACGCCGAGCCGCCCGTCGCCGAATTCCTCGACTACGTCGGTCAGCTGATCGCCCAGCGCGGGGACCCGACCGCCGTCCTCGACTCCGTCAGCGACGCGCTCGCCCGCGAGGAAATCAGGGCCCTCGGCAACTCGTACTGCCTGACGCTGCACACCACGCGCGCCGCCGACCAGCCCACCGAGCTGCACGTCGTCTGGAACGCCACCGGCGGACTCGTCATCGTCCCCCAGGCACTGGGACCCCGTCTCGTCCTCACGAAGCTGCGCGCAGCCATCGCCGAGCTGGAAGAGGAAGAGCGCTTGAGCGCCGACTTCCAGGCCTCCGTCGCGGCTGGCTATGTCGAGGACGTCGACACCTGGTTCTCCCGCACCCAGGCGGACCGTTGACCGCCACTGCCGCGCGGGCCCGGGACACCCCGGGCCGCGCGGCCCCCGCCTCACCCTTCCACGGCCTCCTGATCGTCGACATGGAGAACGTCCGCGCCCGTTACGAGTGCCTCCGCCCTGGCTGCCCGCAGCCCAAGGAAGGCCCCGTCTTCGGCCCCGGCGTGAAGCCCTTCGTGGACGACATCAAGACCCAGCACCTGGCCCAGCACCACGGGAGTACCCGTTGACCGACTCACAGACCACCGACCTCCGGGCATCTGCTCGCGAGCTGCACGACGCTGGCCTGTGCGTCCTGCCCGTCCGAGACGACGGCACCAAGGCTCCAGACGTCCGTAGCTGGACCCCGTACAAGGTCGACCGTTCCACCCCTGACGACCACGACAGCTGGTTCGGTGACGGCCGCCGCACCGGCATCGGCGTCGTCACCGGCGCCGTCTCGGGCAACGTCGAACTCATCGAGTTCGAGGGCCTGGCCATCAAGGAGGGACTCCTCAAAGAGGTCACCGATCTGGCCCGCAACAGCCAGCTCGGTGACCTCTGGGAAGCAGTCACGACCGGATGGGCTGACCGGTCTCCCTCCGGTGGCGTCCACTACAAGGTCGTCGTCAAGGGCAGGCCCGCCGCCGCGAGCACCAAGTTGGCACGGCGTCTTGCCCGAGAGGACGAGTACACCCCGGAGGAGCGGCAGCGCGTCGCGGAGAAGCCCGGCACGAAGATCGTGCGGGTCCTCATCGAGACGCGCGGCGAAGGCGGCTTCGTCGTCGTCGCTCCCTCGCACGGCTCCACGCACCCGAGCGGTGAGCCGTACACCCGGATCGCTGGCGGTCCCGCCACGATGACGGTCGTCGAGCCGGAAGAACTCGACGCGATCTATGCCCTTTGCCGGGCCTTCGACGCGATGCCCCTGCCGGAATCAGCGAAGACGGCTCCCCGCCCGGCCCCGCCCCGCCCTGACGGGACCCTGCGGCCCGGCGACGACTACGAAGCCCGCGCTACGTGGGAGGACATCCTCCGTGGCGTCTTCCGCCCGCTGACGACCCGAGGCACCGAAACGCAGTGGGGATGGGCTGACGGGGTCGGCGGCGTCAAGGCCACCACCGGACGCGACGAGCACGACCGCCTGTGGGTGTTCGCCACGGGCAGTGAGTTCCAGTCCGAAGTCCCCTACAGCAAGTTCGGCGCCTACGCCCTGCTGAACCACAGCGGCGACCACAAGGCAGCCGCCCGGGAACTTGCCCGTCAGGGCTACGGCAGCCGCCACCTGGCAGCCATCGGCACTCGCCCCGCCAACACCCCTCCGGCCCCCGGGCCCGCGGCTCCGGCGCCGGAGGAAGAGGCCACTGCAGACGAGCCGAAGGACGAACCCCTCTCGGTCGATGCCGAGGGCGACCCCAAGGGATTCGACTACGCCGACGTGTTCGGCTTGCCCGCCACTGTCCGCACTCCCTACGACTACCGGGTCACAGGACGTGGGGTCGAGGTGCTCAGCACCAGCGGTGAGAACTGGCTGCGCGTGACGTTCGCGCCGCTGGTCATCACAGCCACGTTCGAGGACCCCGAGGGCGACCAGTACGTAGAGCTGTCCTGGATCGACCGCAGCCTCGGGCGGCCTCGCCGTATCTCCCGCATCGTCAGCCGCGAGACCGCGAAGCGCGGGCGGAAGCTGATCGAGAGCCTGGGGTCTGCCGGCCTCCCGGCCGTCGAAGGGGACGCGCGGGCCGTGGAGAAGTGGCTGGCCGAGTTCGAGGCAGCCAACTTCGGGCGGATCCCGTCCGAGCAGCTGGCCAGGTGGCTGGGCTGGCAGGACGACGGCACGTTCGTCTCCTCTCCCGAGGACGGCATCAAGGTGGACACGCCGTTCGAGGAGCAGCGCGGCCCGGCCCGTGCGCACGCCAGGAAAGGGACGCTGGAGGGCTGGCAGGAGACCGTCGCCCAGCTGGCCGGCTACCCGGTGCCGCGCGTCGCCATCGCTGCGGCGCTCGCCGCGCCCCTGCTCAAGCCCCTCGGCCTGAACTCCTTCACGCTGGACATCTCCAGCCGGTCCACCAAGGGCAAGACCACCGCCCTTCAGGTCGCGCTCAGCGCGTGGGCCGACCCGTCCGAGCACGCCAGCGCGATGTCGAACTGGCGCACCACCCTGTACGCCATCGAGAAGCGGCTGAACCTGGTCCGCGGGATCGTCACCGTCTTCGACGAGACGATGGCTGTCACGGACGACAGCCTCATCGACGAGGTGCTCTACCAACTCCCGATGAACCACGGGAAGGCCCGGTCCGGCGGGGCGTTCGGCAACATGCTGCCCTGGGAGACCATCCTTCTGTCCTCCGGCGAGCGGCCAGCGCTGAGCTTCACGACCAGCCAGGGCGCGGCGGCCCGCATCCTGGGCACGACCATCGCCCCGTTCGGTGATGGCGGCGGCGCGGCTGCGGCTGCGGCCCGGGAGGGCGTACTGGCCCACCACGGGCACGCGGGCCCGGAGTTCATCCGCTACATCCTCAGCGGCCTGGCTCAGCCCAACGGCCGGGACAAGCTGAAAGAGCACCACCGCACGCTGGTGGAAGAGTTCCGCGGCGGCGGCGACATGACGAACCGGCGCGCCCCCATGGTGGCCGCCCTGGCGCTCGCCGAGACGCTGGCATGCCGTACCGGGCTGCTGCCGTACGAGCCGCTGGGCCACGACGTGTGGCGTGGTCTGTTCACCGCCCACAACCCCACGGACAACCGGCCCGACATGGCGCTGGACGTCCTGCGGGAGTACGTCGCCGGGCACGCGCATGAGCTGTTCACCGCCACCCGCGCGGCGATGAACGAGAAGCCGCCGTACTCCGGCTGGCTGGGCGTCCTGTCGACCGACAAGGCGGGGGTCGTGGAGGTGGCTCTGCTGCCCGAGCGCGTCCGCAAGATCCTGGCGGAAGCCGACTACTCGCTGGACGCCGTCGTGGGCAGCTGGGTCGATTCCGAGTACCTCAAGACCCTCAAGAGCCAGCGGCCCGCACACCTGGTACCCCGCCGGTTCGACGGCGCCCGCGCAAAGTGCCTCGCCTTCACCCCCAAGGGCATGCCCTTCGGTGACGAGGACGAGGCGGCATGAGCGCCCCGAACGGGGTGGTACGCACGAGGTGCGTACCACCCGCCGCCCTCCGTCTCCGCAGGTCAGCGGCGTTCGGAGTGCCGTTCTCGGGGTGGTACGCACTCGCCGGGAAATGGCACCCCTCAGGCGTGGGTGTGCGTGCGTGCCTGCGTGCGGGTGTGCGCACACATCGACCCCTGTCTGTTTCTGCGTACCTGCGTACCACTCTCCCTAGAGAGAGACATAACAGCAGGTCAGACCCTCTTTTCCCCCGGTACGCAGCCGGTACGCAGCCGGTACGCAGTGCGTACCAGTCCTCTCCCCTTTCCACCGAATCGAGGTGACCCATGTCCTTCACACCCCGCCCGTACCAGGTCGACGCGATCGAGGCGTTGCGCCAGGGCTGGTCCACCGAGAAGAACCGGCTCGCGGTCGTTCTGCCGACCGGCGCCGGCAAAACGGTCGTGTTCTCTCACCTGGCACACCGGATGCTCGATGACCTCGGAGGCAAGCGCGTCCTGGTCATCGCCCACCGGGAGGAGCTGATCGAACAGGCGGCTTCCAAGCTCTTGGCGGTCGACCCGATGCTGCGGGTCGGCATCGTCAAGGCCCAGCGCGACGACCACCACGACGCCGACGTGATCGTGGCCAGCGTCCAGACCCTGGCCGTACCGCGCCGTCGCGAGGCCATCCGCGACATCGGCTTGATCATCGTGGACGAGTGCCACCACGCCGCCGCCCGCACCTACATGGAGGTCCTCGCCCACTTCGGCGCCTGGAACGGAACGCCGACGGCCGGCTTCACGGCGACCATGACGCGCACCGACGGCGGACTGGCTGAGGTGTGGGAGGACGTCGTCTTCCGCCTGGACATCCTCGACATGATCGGCGACGGCTACCTGTGCGACGTCCGAGGCAAGCGCATCACCGTCGACACCCTGGACCTCGACAAGGTCCGCACCCGGGGCGGCGACCTGGTCGACGGCCAGTTGGGCCAGGCGCTCGAGGACTCGGGCGCGCTGGACGCCATCGCTAAGGCCTACGTCGACCACGCGGGTCACCGGGCTGGCGTCGTCTTCACCCCGACCGTGGCGACCGCCCAGGCCGCCGCCGAGGCGCTCAAGAACGTCGGCATCACTGCAGCCCCGGTGTGGGGCGACATGGGCCGCGATGAGCGGCGCGAGACGCTCGCCCGCTACTCGGCTGGGGACGTCCAGGTGCTCACCAACTGCATGGTGCTCACCGAAGGGTTCGACGCACCCCACACCTCCTGCGTCGTCATCGCCCGGCCCACGAAGTCCCCCGGCCTGTATGTACAGATGGCCGGCCGCGCGCTGCGCCCGGCGCCCGGGAAGCGGGACGCGCTGCTCCTGGACGTCATGGGCGCCTCGACCCGTCACAAGCTCGCGTCGATGGTCGACCTGACCGCACGGGAGATCGGCACCGCCGAGGAGGGCAAAACGCTCCGGCAGGTCGCCGAGAAGGCCGCGGCCGCCGAGAAGCGCCGGACGCTGACGGCGCGGGTCGAAGCCGAGGAGATCAACCTCTTCGGCAGCAGCGCGATCCGCTGGTTGCGCACGGAGGACGGCGTCTGGTTCATCCGCCTGACGGGCGCGATGTTCCTGTTCCTGCAGCGCGACCCCGGCACCCGGCTGTACCGGATGCGCCGCTGGACCGAGGCCGACGGCGTGCACCCGCCGAAGGACGACGCGGCCCGGCCGCTGCCGGAGGCGCTGGCGTGGCTGGAGCAGCAGGCCAAGGTCCTGGCCCCGTCCGCGTTCGTGACGAGGCAGGCCCGGTGGCGGTCCGGGGCGCCGAGCCCGAAGCAGCTGGGGCTGTGCCGCCGTCTCAGCATCTCGGTGCCGCGTGGCGCGTCGGCCGGCGACGTCGCCGACCTGATCGACCAGGACCGCGTCGGCCGGGTCCTCGGTCAGCTGGTCCTTCCCGCCGCCGCTTAGTGGTCCGGGCCTGCCCTTAACAGGCCCGGACCTCCACCCATCACACCACGGAGGAACCCATGGAGAACCAGCCCACCCGCATCGAAACTGCTGCCCGCCGTGCCCTCGATGCCCTCAACGACCTGATCGCCAACACGACCGACCCCGGGGTCGAGGCCCTCGGCGCTCGGTTCGAGCTGAGCCAGGCCCTCATCGGCGCGCAGCCCTCGCCGCTCGACCGGGCTGCCGCGCGAGAGCTGAGCACGACCGAGCGGGGCACGCTCCGCTTCGCCCTCGACCTCGCCCAGGAGCGAATGCTGTCCCGAGGCGACGAGTTCACCGACGACGACGAGGCCGCCGTCGACTCACTGCGCCGCATGGCCGTTCAGAAGGTCGCTGGGCACGCCACCGCCCTGGAGACGACCAACGCCTACGAGCCGGTCGCCGAGCAGGCGAAGTGTGCGAAGTGCCAGCAGCCGTTCGACCCGACCGACACGAGGTTCGACGGCAAGGCGCAGCAGGACGGGACGCCGTACTGCCGCCGTTGCGTCGACCGCTGCCACGAGTCGACGGACGCCTTCCACGTGTGCCCCATCTGCCGCTGACCGCCACGGCCGCCCCTGCACGTCAGGGGCGGCCCCATCAGGAGGTACCTGTGACCGGATCCGCCCGCGCCCTCTGCTGGGCCTACGTGCTCACCTCCCTGTTCCTCGCCCACTGCGCCGCCACCAGCGTCCGCGCGGACGCCTGGTGGTACGCCGCCGCGCTCTTCTTCGTCTCGCTGCTGCTGGGAGTCGCCTTCGCCCGTGAGCACGTCGCCGCCGACGAACGCCGGGCTGCTGCCGTTCGCGCCGAGCGGGCCGCCCGCCTCCGCAACTGGTCAAGCCAGTCAAGGACCGACCAGGAAGACGGCTGCTGCGAGCGCTGGTGGACCAGCTGCGGCGCCGAACACGACCTGCCCCACTGCGCCCGAAAGGACCAGGCCGCATGAGCCCCGGACCCGCCCGCATGCCCCTCACCCCCCGGCAAGCCCAAGCCCTCACCGCCGCCGCCGACGGCGCCCCCCTCCGCGAGGTCGGGGCCCGCCTCGGTACCACCCGCGAGCACGCCTCATCGCTGCTTTCCCGGGCCTACGAGCGCCTGGACGTCACATACCTCCCCCGGTCCGAGCGGAGGGCAGCGGCAGTACGCACCGCCCTCGCCCGCGGACTCATCACCGTCCAGTCCGAGGAGAGCACCACCCCGTGACCTGCGAACTGTGCGACCGCGCGGCCAGCGGCTACCTGTGCAACCGGCACAGGGAAGAACTGGCCGCGCGGCTCCAGGCCCTCCCCGCCCTGTACGCCGAGGTCGGCGAGTGCCTCGTGCCCCGCCGCTCCGGCTGGGGCGAGATCGTCGCCACCAAGGCACCGGCCGGCCCCCGCTCCCCCGTCAACGAAGACGTCATCGACACGGTGAACTGGGGCCGCGCCACCGAAGTGATCCACCTGTGGCGGGCCGACGTTCGGCGGCTGCGCTGGCCTCACCGCGGGGCGCCCCCGCCCGCCCGTCTGGACGCTGACTGCCGGTGGCTGGCGCAAGAGCTGGACTGGATCGTCGCGCAGTACCCGGCGGCCGGCGACCTCGCCCGCGAGGTCGCCGAGCTGAACAGTCAGGTCCGCTCGATCGTCGGCGACCCGGAGCCACGGCGTCAGCGGATCGGCTACTGCGTCGCCCTGGTCGGCGAGGGTGTGGTGTGCGGTGCGGTGATCTCCCGCATGCCGGGTGAGACGCAGCTGAAGTGCCAGTGGTGCGGGTCAACATACGGGTCCGAGGACTACCTGATGCTGCACCACTTCCAGCCTGCTGATGCGCCCTGATGCGCACCCGACGCATTCAACAGGCTGGACAATACGTTCAGGCTATGGAACATTAAAGGGTACAAGAGAGGCCGGGCAGCAGCTCGGGGGTTACCGCCCCCGGCGCGCGCACCGCCCGGCCTCTCACCGAACTACCTGATGAGACCAGGAGTCGGCATGACCGATCATGTCGCGCGCCCCGAGCGCGCCGCAACCTCCCGCCGGGAGCGCGTAGCTGAACTGCAGCGCCTCGCCCGCGAGGACTACGACAGCAACGCGTCCCTGCACGCCTCGAACGTCGGGGAGCCGCTGTTCGGCACGGCGGCCGACGCCGTTCGCAACCAGCTGCGCGAGCCCACCGACCTCCAGGTCGCCATCCGGGTCGCCCAGCAGCTGCTCGACAGCGACAACGTCCTCTCCCTCCAGGAGGCCCTCCGCCTCCTGCTGCGCGCCCACGACGCCGAGCCCGCCACCCGGCCGGCCGTCGTCGAGCCGCCCGCGGTCCGCTGCCCGGCCGCGCACCCCGAGGACCCCACCCCGTGCGGCGGCCCGGTCGTCGTCACCATCCTCGACCGCGGCAACGCGGGCGCGAACGGCTGCGAGTACCACGGCGCCCGCCTCCTGGCCTCCCTGGACGGGGGCCGCGTCTACCCGCTGCCCGACGCCCCGGAGCAGGCCGCGATCCGCGTCTTCAAGGCCGCCGACACCACGCGCCCCTTCGCCTGGGTCGACGCCCCCCGCACCCGCCCCGACCAGCTCAGCACCGAGGAGAACCGCCGCCGGGGTGAGGGCCAGTGAGTACCCGCAACCTCACCAAGGGCCAGCGAGCCGTCCTCATCACCGCCGCCGTCCTCATGGTCGCCGTCGGCGGGTTCGGCGGCTGGGGCACCTACAGCAACGCCGTCTCCGAGTTCGGCCGCGCCGCCACCGCGGCCGGCGTCGTCGCCGCCGGTGAAGGCCTCACCCTGATCCTCGCGATGGTCATGCTGGGCAGGACCATGCTCGGGCAGTCCTCCCCGGCCGTCGTCCGGCTGGGCATGTGGCTCGCCCCGGTGTCCGCCAGCTGCATCGGCATCACCATCGCTGGGACTGTCCGCGAGGCCGCCGTGTACGCGGTCACCCCGCTTGCCATGTCCGGCGCCGCCGAGGGGCTCGGGTTCATCGCCCGCAGCATCGTCGTCTACCGCACCGGCGTGGACGCCGAGGTGATGCGCCGCAACGCGGATGCGGCCAGGCAGTTGGCGTTCCACCGGGCGGTCGCCGACAGTCACCCCGGCAAGTGGCGGCGCAAGCTCGCCGTCCGCCGGTACTGGAGCCTGGCGAAGCACGTGGGTGTCGGCGACGCCGAGCTGGGCGCCGGCCTGGTCGACGTCCAGCGCACCCGCGTGAAGGCCGGAGCCGATGCGGCCCTCGCCACCATGTACGGCGCCCCCGCTGCGGCCGCCATCGAGGAGCCGCCCACGCGACCCCGCCCGGCGTCCGCCACGGAGGTGCTGCGCGTCCGCTTCGCCGAAATGGACCCGTCCGAAGCAATCCACTTCGCTCACGCAGGACGACCTGATGCGCCCCCCGCCGAACTCGCCAGCCTGCTCGGCACCTACGGCGTGCACGTCGACCCCATCGCCGTCGCCGTCGTCCTCGGGCAGCAGCCCCCCGAGTACGAGCTGCAGCGGGATGATGCGGCCGCGCATCAGCAGGTCAACGCCCTGCCACCCGTCAACCTGAAGGGCGCCGTCGAGGAAGCCGCATCAGCCCTCGGACCCGACGCCAAGGCGAAGCAGATCGTCGAGCACATCGCCCGGCACCGGCGCCTGGTCGTCGATGAGGCCTACGTCCGGACGGCTCTGTCGCGGGCCGCGAAGAAGCCACCGCCGAAGGCTGATGCGCCGGTGACGCGCGACGAGGGCAACGGGGGCTACGCATGAGCAACCTGGAGAAAGCCGCCCGGGACGCGGTCGACGCCGCGGCGAACACCCGGCAGGTGGAACTCATCACCGCGATCCTCGCCGCACAGCAGCTCCTCAACGCCCAGCAGCCCCAGGCGCCGGCCCCGGCGCCGCGGCCCGAGTTCAGCGCCACGAAGTGGCTGGTGATCGGCGGCGTAGTCGTCTCGGTCGGCCTGGTCGGCGCCCTGTTCGCGGTCGCCGTCGCCATCGGCGCCGTCTCGGTCGGCATCCTCGCCCTCGTCCTGCGCTCCATGTGGGCCGACGTCCAGAAGGGCCGCTGACCGGCTGCCCGATCCGCCCGTCTCGCACGGGCGGTGAGGGGAGCCGGGACAGCCCCGGCTCACCACTCGAGAGGAGCCCGTCATGGGCCTGTTCAGCCGCAAGGCGCCCAACCTGCTGACCGAGGCTGGCAACCGCCAGGCCGCCGAGACCGCGACGAAGAAGGCGAAGAAGGCACGCCGCGCCGGAGACCACGAGTTCGCCGGGCACTGCGACGCCTACGCCACCGAGGCCCTGAAGCAGGCCGAAATGGCCAAGCGCCACGGCCGCTGACCTGCCCTTCCGTCCCCCGCGGCCCGCGCCGCGGGGGTGCGGTGGGGCCGGACAGCCCGGCCCGTCCGATGACCACCGACTCCCGAAGGGACCACCGATGACCCGTCGCTCCCGCCTGCTGGCCGCCCTGGCGCTTGCACTGCTCGCGCTGACCGCCTGCTCGCCGTCGTACCCGCCCGGCCCGTCCGGCAAGGTCACCGACCGCGACCGCGCCTACTTCAAGCCCGGCGGCTGGCGCTACTCGCTCACGGTCGACAGCCGCAAGTTCCGCGTCACCCGCGACGACTACAAGCGCTGCGTCCGCGGCTCCAGCTACCCCGCCTGCACGACCCACGGCTGACCGGCTGACCGGACAAACGCGGCGGCATCCGCTGGTGGTGACCCACCCGGCCACCACACCCACCACCCGAGAGGACCAGACCATGCCCGCCACGAACCACGACCCGCACACCCTGTCCGAACTGGCCCGCGTCGTCGCGCTCGGCGTCCAGATCCAGCGCCGCAAGGCCCGCGGCAAGGGCACCAAGCGCCTGGAGAACCGCGTCGACGAGATCCGCGCCAAGGCCCAGGCCCGCGAGGACACCCGCCGCACGAAGTAGCAACGCCACCACCACCAGCCCAGGAAGGACCACCGCATGACCGACCTCGCCCGCATCCTCGACACCGGCCTGGAGTGGCTGTACGAGACGGTGCAGCCCGACGACGCCCACCAGCAGCACCACGGCATCACCCTCCACCTGCCCGAGGCGAACCGCTGGTACGGCTTCTGCCCGGCCGGCGCCCGCACCCGGCCCGTCGTCTCCGTCGACGTGACCAAGAAGGAGTACGAGTTCGACAGCGTCGGCGACTCCGTCCCGGCAAACCCGCTGAAGCCCGGGGAGCTGGAGGCGCTCGCCGACGAGCTGCGCCGCCGGGGCTTCGAAGCGGATGACACCTGGAACGGGCGCCCCGGGACCACGGGGAGCGTCGGCCTGGCCCGGCCCGCGCACCCGTCCCTCGTCGCCGCCGTCGACCGCTACCGCCGCGGCTGCACCGTCCACCCGCAGCAGTCCGTGTTCTGCAACTGCGAGCACTGGACCGCCGAGGCCGCCCGCATCGTGCGACCTGCCACCGCCTGAACAACTGCACCAACGCCCCGGGGCGGCCGCACTGCTGCCAGGCAAGACCGGCCGCCCCGGGCCCCGACCACCCTGATGAGCAACCGGAGAGTCACATCATGACCGAGACCGTGCCCGAGCAGGTAAACGGCCACCACACCCCGAACGTGACCCTGCTGAAGGTCACGCCCGAGTCGGCCGTCAGGGACGCCCACGACACCCTCACCGAGACCATCATCGACGTCGTCCAGGACGCCCAGCCGCGGCCCGTCGACCCGCCCGCCGAAGCTGTCCCCGTCGGCACCTGGATCGCCGAACGCCAGGCCTACCTCGCCGACGCACCCCCGGTCGTTCCGCCCGCGCTGCGCCGCTGGGACGCCTTCAAAGAGACGGCCCGCTGGACCGCGTCGTACTACGGGCACGTCGCCGGTTTCCACGCCCTGCGCGCGCCCGTCTACCTGGCCCGTCTCCTGGCCCGCGCACCGCGCGGTGCCGGGCGCCTGGTCGTCCGGTGGGGGAAGTGGGTCGCCGACCTGGAGGCCCGCCCCGTCGAAGCGAAGGCCGCCGCCAGCGCGGACATCGAGGCGTGGCTGGCCCTGTCCCGCGAGCACTCCCGCCGCGTCCGCCCCCGCCGCACCGCCTCGCTCGCCGTCGCCACCGTCACCGGCATCACTGCCACCGTGAGCGCGTTCCTGGTGCCCGGCTGGACCATGGCGGCCGCCATCGCCGCCGGGGCGCTGCTCGGCACGATGGGCAAGAAGCACGACGGGAAGCCCCTGGTCACCCGCTACGTCGCCACCAACATCCTGCGCCGCCTGGACTCCAACGAGGTGTTCGAGGCGCTCGCCGCGATCGGCATCGAAGGCAAGAAGGGCCGCCGCGGCGTGGAGTTCGCCTCTGAGGTCATGCGCGACGGGCCCGGATGGCGTGCTGAGGTCGACCTGCCGCCCGGTGTGGAGGCCATCGCGGTGCTGGAGAAGCGGGCCGCCCTGGCCGCCGCCATGCGCCGCCCCATCAGCACCGTGTGGCCCGAAGGCGACCGCACCGCCCACCCCGGCCGCCTCGTCCTGTGGGTCGCCCAGCGCGACCCCGCCAAGGCCGGCCGTAAGCTCTGGCCGCTCATGAAGGAGGGCCAGGCCGACGTCTACCAGCCACTGCCCTACGGCTTCGACCCTCGCGGCAACCTCATCGAGATCACCCTCATGTACTCCAACCTGCTGGTCGGAGGCATTCCCGGCTCCGGCAAGACGTCCTGCGCGCTCGCCATCGTCCTCGGTGTCGCCCTGGACCCCACCGCCGAACTGTGGATCTACGAGCTGAAGGGGTCGGGTGACCTCGACTCCGTCAAGCCGATCTGCCACCGCTACGTGTCCGGCGACGAAGACGAGGACCTTGAGGCCGCCCTCGCCGGCATGCGCTCCGGCATCGCCGAGTACCAGCGCCGCGCGGCGTTCGTCCGCTCCCTGCCCGCCTCCGAGGTGCCGGAAGGCCGCAAGGTCACCCGCGCGCTCGCCGAGAAGTACCCGAAGCAGGACCTGGGGCCGCGCGTCATCGTCATCGACGAGGTGCAGGAACTGTTCACCCACGTCGACTACAAGGAGGAGGCGGCGGCGCTGGCCACACGGCTGATCAAGAAGGCGCGCGCCTACGGCATCATCCTCATCCTGCTCACCCAGAACCCCGACGCCCCGTCCCTGCCCTCCAGCGTGTCCAGCAGCGTCGGCACCCGCCTGTGCCTCGCCGTCATGGACTGGCGCGCCAACAACAACGTGCTCGGCACCGGCGCCTACGACCGCGGCCTGCGCGCCACCGACATCAGCATCGACGAGCAGGGCACCGGCATCCTCGCCCGCGGCCGTGAAGGCATCACCGTCCGTGCCGCGTTCATCAAGCAGACCGAAGCCGAGGACATCGCCAAGCGTGCGCTCGCCCTGCGCACCGCCGCCGGCACCCTCACCGGGCAGTCCATCGGCGCCCAGGTCGAGGAGCTGGACGTGGAGACCGTCGTCGACCACCTGCGCGCCGTCTGGCCCGACGGGGTGGAGGCTGTCCACTCCCACCGCCTGGTCGAAGCCCTCGCCCGCTTCCGGCCCGACCTGTACAAGCCGTGGACCGAGATGGACGCCGCCGGCGCCTCCACCGCCCTGTCCGCTGAGCTGAAGCTGCTCAAGGTCTCCACCAAGCAGCTGACGATCAGGGAGTGCTGCGGCGGCGCCAAGGGCCTCCGCTGGGCCGATCTCCCGGCCGCCGAAGACGGCGAGTAGAGGCCGCTGAGCCGGTTTCGGGAAGGGGCAGAGGTTTCACCCCGGCCCGAAACCGGTTTCGCCCCCGATATCGGCCCCCACCTGCACAGTTTCGAGTTTCGGGCCCCCGCGCCAAAGCCCGTATCCGGCCCGAAACGGGTCTCCGGAGACCACCCCGCGAGCGACACCAATACGAGAGGATGAACCCATGACGGAGCAGCCCAGCATCATCGACTCCATGAACGCTTTGCGCGCCGCCCTGGCGCCTGTTGTCGCCCGGCAGATGGAGGTGATCCGCCGCGTGCACACCGCCATGCGCCCGCTGATCGAGCACGCCAAGCAGCACCCCGAGGTCTGGGAGCAGTGGCGCCGCGAACGTGACGCAGAGGCACAGCTCGGCTCGTGCCACTGCCTGTGCGGCATCCACCGCGAGCAGGCCGAAGGCGTGTGCACCGGGCAGGCCGAGCCCGGTCTGACCGTGCGGTTCGACTCGCCGACCGTGGGGCCGACGGACGTGCCGATGTGTCGTTCCTGCTCGAAGGTGAACGTAGAGCGACGCATGGCCGCGCTGCCGATCGACTGCTGAAGCATCATGGGGGCATGGAGTCGCAGATCATCCGGCCCGGCCACCTCACCACCGACCAGGTCGCCCAGGTCCTCGGTACCAGCCCCGGAGCCGTGCGGAACCTCGTCTACCGAGGCCGCCTGACCCGGAGCGGCGGCACCCCGAGGCGGCCCTGGTTCGCCGCCGAAGACGTTGCCGCACTGCACGCCGAACGCCTCACCCGCCGAGTCGCTTGACCGCAGGTCACACGCTGTGTGACGATCGCCGTGCACCACTGTGCCCGCATCAGGCACCACAGACACCCCGAGGCCCCGCCCACCAGCGGGGCCTTACGCATACCCCCCAGGGCGGTACACCCCCCACTGGGGTACCCCCCAGGGAGGCCCCCCCAGAGCACCCCCGGGGAGGTACCCCCCATGCCCACCCGGCCCCCCACCCGATGCGCCGACCCTGGGTGCCGTGCCCTCGTCCCCCAAGGCCGATGCGAGAAGCACCAGCGCATCCCATGGGCAGGCAGGGACGACAAGGCAGCGCGGTACGGCATCAGCTCAGGCAGATGGCGCACGCTGAAGCGACGCGTCACCATCCGCGACAACAGCTGCTGCTACCGATGCGGCACCGAGCAGCCCGACCGCGAGGACGATCCCGACGGCGAGCACCAGCACGAGCTGGACCACATCAGACCGATCAGCGAAGGCGGAGCGGTCGAGGACCTCGACAACCTCGGACTGATCTGCCAGCCATGCCACCTGATCAAGTCCAAGGCCGAGGCCGCACGCGCCAACAGGGCACGTCGCAGGCCCCGCTGACACCACGGAGGCTCACCCCATGGCCGCAGAGATCGTCAGCCCCGTCCACCTGGTCACCGAGCTGCCCGACGGCGTCGAGCTGCGCACGGAGATCGGCAGCATCACCGTGGACGTCCACCCCGACGGCATCGACCTTGACCAGGCCCGCCTGATGCTTGCCGCGCTGTTGACCGAAGCTGGCTCCTACCTGCTGGCCCGCGGCGACCTGACCGGCCGCCCCGCCCCCTCCCGGGGGGAAGGGGAGTCTGGATCGCTGGACTGATCGCCAGGGGGCCCGGCGCTGTCAGCTCGGCGCGTGCGTGCACAGAATCGTGAAGGGGGGTCTACCCGATGGGAAGGACCGCTCAGCCCGCCGCCCTCAAGTTGATCAAGGGCCGGGCGCCCGGCAAGGACTCCGCCGGCCGTGACGTCAACCCCGGGCCCGCGTTCAAGCGCATCCCGCCCGAGGCGCCGGCCTGGCTCTCCGACGAAGCCCGAGCCGAGTGGGACCGCGTGGTTCCCGGCCTGTCCCGGCTCGACCTGCTCAAGCCCGAGGACCGGGCGGCGCTCGCCGCGTACTGCGAGGCGTGGGCGACGTTCCGGGAGGCGACGGAGACCGTGTGGCGGGAAGGCCTGACGTTCGATGCGAAGCAGGGGACCCTGCCGCACCCGGCGGTCGGCATCGCGCGGGCGGCCGGCCGTGAGCTGCGTGCGTGGGCCGGCCACTTCGGTCTGACTCCCAGCACGGAGCAGGCTCTGGCGAGGGGGTCGGAGAATGAGCCGGACCCCGACAACCCGTTCGGGTAGGAAGAAGACCCCGGCCGCATACCTGGACGAGGAGCTGCTCGAGCGGCTGAAGATCTCGCCCGAGGTGGCGTGGTACCTGACCGAGCGCGGTATCCCACTGCCGGACTGCCCTCCGCTGATCAAGACACCGGAGCCCCGGGACGTGCCCGGCGCCGTGTTCGACGCTGACCGCGTCGACAAGGTCCTGAAGGCGTTCGATCAGCTGCGGCACACTCAGGGTGCGCTGGCCGGGCAGCCGCTACGGCCGGACCCGTGGCAGGTCGCCTACATCCTGGCGCCGATCTTCGGGTGGGTGCACTGGGACGACGACGCCGACATGTACGTGCGGATCATCCGCGAGGTCTACGTCGACGTGCCGCGCAAGAACGGCAAGACGACGCTGGCGGGCGGGATCGCCCTGTACATGATGGGCGGGGACGGGGAGCCCGGGGCGCAGGTCATCACGGCGGCCGTGACGAAGGAACAGGCGCAGCTGCTGTTCAAGCCGGTGAAGGCGATCGTGGAGAAGTCGCCCGCGCTGAAGCGGGTGATGCAGCCGCTGGCCGGGGTGATCCTGCACCCCAAGACAGACAGCTACTTCAAGCCCGTGTCGTCTCTGGCGGGCGCGCAGCACGGCCTGAACCTGCATGCGGGGATCGTGGACGAGCTGCACGAGCACAAGAGTCCGGAGCTGGTGGAGACGATCGAGTCCGGTACGGGCTCGCGTCGGCAGCCGCTCATCTTCATCATCACGACGGCGGACGCCGGTAAGAAGGAGTCGGTCTACGGCCGTAAGCGCGAGCGGATCGAGCAGTTGGCCCGCGGCGCGTTCACGGCGGCCGCGGTGTACGGGGTGGTGTTCGCCGCCACCCGCGAGGACGATCCGTTCGAGGAGTCGACGTGGCGGAAGGCGAACCCGGGCTACGGGATCTCGCCGACGCGGGCGTACCTGCGGACGGCGGCGGACAAGGCGAAGCAGTCCCCGGCAGAGCTGGCGTCGTTCCTGCGACTGCACTGCGGTGTGCGCACGAAGCAGACGACGAAGTACCTCACCCTGGAGTCGTGGACGGCGAACGGCGCCCTGGTCGACGAGGTGAAGCTGCGCGGCCGGGAGGCCTACGGCGGCCTGGACCTCGGCGCGGTGTCCGACCTGAACGCGCTGGCGTGGCTGTTCCCGGACGACTCCGACGGCGGCCTGGACCTGCTGATGCGGTTCTGGACGCCCGAGGAGAACATCACGGACCTGGATCGGCGCACGGCCGGCAACGCGTCGGTGTGGCTGCGTGAGGGCTGGCTGAAGACGACGCCGGGCAACGTCACCGACTACGACGTGATCGGCAGGCAGATTCGCCGTGACCTGGACAGCTTCGACGTGAAGTCGTTGGGCTATGACCGTTGGTCGGCCACTCCGCTGACCAACAGTCTGGAGAACGACCGGGCGCCGATGGTCGGCGTGGGTCAGGGCTACAAGAGCATGTCGCCCGCACTGAAGGCGGTGCAGCGGCTGCTGCTGCAGGGGCAACGGCAGGTACGCGAGGGCGGCCGGCCGATGCTGCGGCACGACGGCAACCCGGTCATGGCGTGGATGGTCGACAACCTCGCCGTCGCCATCGACACGGCCGGGAACGTGAAGCCGGACAAGTCCAACGGCGGCGACAAGATCGACGGCGTCAGCGCCCTGTGCGACGCCATGTCCGAGGTCCTCGCTCGCCCGCCCAAGCGCGTGTCCGCCTACGAGGACAGCGACTTCGAAGCGATCTGAGAGAGGGGGCGGACATGCGCTGGTGGCCGCGCCGCAAGACGACTGCCTCCGGGCAGGTCATCGACCAGGACGGGGTGCCCGTGCTCGCCAAGGCCGCCGAGGCCTTCGGCGACCTCACCCAGCTGGGTGCGCACCTGGCGGCGAACGGAATCCGGGTCGTCGACCCGGGGGTGCCGCTCGCGAACTATGCCGACACCGCGGCGGCCGGGCGGGTGTGGGAGACCCAGCCGAGCGTGCGGAAGGTCGTCGACTACATCGCCCGGCAGCTGTGCACCATCCCCTGGCACGTGTACGAGCGGGTGTCCGACACCGACCGCCGCCGCGTCACCGATCACCCGCTGGCGCAGCTGCTCAGCCAGCCGGCGCCGTACCGGTCGGGGGCGAGGCTGTGGCACACGACGCTGGTGGACTGGCTGATCTACGACCGGTGGTGCCAGCAGGTCCTGCCCAGCGCGGACACTCAGTCGGGGTTCGAGCTGCGGCGGAAACCGGCCCGCAAGTTCCACATCCTGGCGGACGACGACGACACCCCCCAGGCGCTGTACCTGACGATGTCCCAGGGCCCGGCGCAGGTGGTGCCGCTGCCCGCGCCGTACCTGTTCGACCACGGGTACGCCACGGTCGGCGCCAACGGCACCAGCCCGATGGACACGCTGCGGCAGATCCTCGCCGAGCAGGCCGAGGCGGTCGAGTGGCGGCGCTCGGTGTGGCGCAACGGCGCCCGGGTCCCGACCGTCATCGAGCGCCCGGCGGACGCACCGGCCTGGTCCAAGACGGCGAAGGAGCGTTTCCAGGCCGCGTTCAACGCCTTCATCGGCCGGGGCCCGTCCGTCGGTGGTACGCCGATCCTCGAGGACGGCATGACGCTGAAGACGGTCACCGCGTTCAACCCGCAGGAGACGCAGGACATCGAGGGCCGCAAGCTCACCGATGCCGAGGTCGCGTCCGCGTACCACATCGCCCCCGAGCTGGTCGGCGCAAGGGAAGGCACCTTCAGCAACATCGACGCATTCCGGCAGATGCTGTTCACCATCTCGCTGGGCCCGTATGTGACGCAGTGGCAGGACGTCCTCAACTCCATGCTGGTGCCGCTGCTCGCCCCCGGCTCGAACCTGTACATCGAGGCGAACCTGGAAGCCAAGCTCAGGGGTTCGTTCACGGAGCAAGCCGCACTGTTGCAGACCGCGGTGGGCGCCCCGTACATGCTGCGCTCGGAAGCGAGAGCGGTGCAGAACCTGCCGCACGTGGACGGCACGGACGAACTGGTGACGCCGCTGAACGTGATCGTCGGCGGCCTGGCCTCGCCGCGGGACACCGCCCCGGACAACACCCCAAAAGGGCGCGGCCGCCCCGTGTGAAGTCGGCGGAGCGGCCCGAGGATCTGGGCACGTTTGAGGTGGAGCGGGATGCCTACACGGCCGCGCTGACCGACTGGGCGCAGCGCCAGGCCGACGCGCTCCTGTCGGTGGCCGACGCAAAGGCCGACGGGCCGCCGGACTTCTACGACCTGTGGGCCGCGCAGTCCCCGGAGCGCCAGGCCCAGCTGGCCGCACTGATGGCCGGGTACGGCTTCCGACTGGCGCAGATCGGCGCCTGGTCGGTGCTCGGGGTGTGGAACCCCGACGGCGGCGGCTGGGACCCGGCGGTGATGGAAGCGTGGCTGGCGGCCGCGGCCGCCTCGCATGCCGAGCAGTACGAGCAGGCCGCCTACACCGCGGCGACCGCAGCGGTGCGGGACGAGGGCGACTGGCGCGACAACCTCAAGGAGGGCCTGTCGTCGTGGGTCGTTGCGGCCGGGGTGCACGCGGCGACCGCCGCAACAGAGGCCCGCTCGTTCGGCTCGCACGACGCGGCCGGCGCCTCCGGGCTGACGCACAAGGTGTGGAGAGTCAGCGGGAAGAACCCACGCACGAGCCACGTGCGCATGGACGGCGAGGCCGTCGAGCTGGGCCAGACCTTCAGCAACCGGCTGCGCTGGCCGGGCGACTCGAACGGTGACGCCGAGGAGACCGCGAACTGCGGCTGCCGCCTGGACTACACGAGAGGGGGCTGACCGTGGCTGCGATCACCGTGGTGGTGGGCCCTCCGTGCGCAGGGAAATCGACCTACGTCACCGAGCAGCGGCAGGACGACCATGTGGTCCTGGACTACGACAAGATCGCGGGCGCCCTCGGGGCGGCTACGGCGCATGCTTCCCAGGGCGCGATCCGCGAGGTAGCGCTGGCCGTCCGCAAGGCCGGCATCGACCGGGTCATGGACGGAGTCGAATCCGACGCGTGGATCATCCACACCTCGCCATGGCCGTCGCAGATCACCCGCTACCAGGCGGCAGGCGCCGAACTCGTGCTGTTGGACCCAGGTCTTGAGGAGTGCCTGGCCCGCGCGGAGAGCGACGGGCGCCCGGACGGGACGACAGACGCCATCCGGCAGTGGTACGACGCCCCGCCGCAACTCGGAGAGAAGAGGACGACAGGCATGCGGACGAAGGACTGCACCGCGCGGGTGAAGGCAGCAGGCCCGGACGACGGCCTGGCCGAGGGCCAGTTCCGAGCGCTCGTCAGCGTGTTCGGCAACGAGGACAGCATGGGCGACGTCATCGCCCCCGGCGCGTTCGCCCAGGTCCTCGCCGAGTGGAAAGCCTCCGGCGACCCCATCCCGGTGGTGTGGTCCCACAAGTGGGCCGACCCGTTCGCCCACATCGGCTCCGTCCTGGAGGCCACCGAGACCGCCGACGGGCTGGAGGTCCTCGCACAGATCGAGGACATGGACACCAACCCCACCGCGAAGCACGTGCACGGCCTGCTCAAGGGCCGCCGCATCAAGCAGTTCAGCTTCGCCTACGAGGTCGGCGAGGGCGGCTGGGTCGAGACCGACGACACCGCCCGCTTCCCGTGGGGCGAGTACTACGAGATCAAGCGGTTCGCCAGCCTGTTCGAGGTGGGCCCGTGCCTGGTCGGCGCGAACCAGGAGACCGACCTTCTCGCCGCGAAGGCCGACGACCTCGCCCACCGGGCGAAGGCCGGCCGCGTCCTGTCCCAGACGAACTACGACGCCCTGGCCGCCGCGCACGCGTCCATCGGTGACGTGCTCGCCGCCGCCACACCGGAGAAGAACCGGAAGACTTCCCCGCCCAGCCAGGGCGGGGCCACACCCGAGCAGGAGACCGGCCAGCAGCCGCCCGAGGAGACCGCCGCCGCCGTACCGGCCGCCGCGAAGTCGCCCGCGCCCACGCCCGCCCAGGTAGCCGCATGGGTCACCACGCAGGAACTGATGACCATGAGGAGTACAGGATGACGCTGCGCGAGAAGCTGCAGGCGCTGCTGAAGGAAGCGGCGGACATCGTCGCCAAGGCGGCAGCCGAGGACGGCCGGGAGTTCACCGAGGACGAGGTGACCCGGGTCAACGAGATCAAGGCGGAGACCGACGACCTGACGGTGAAGGTCAAGGCCGCCGACGACGCACAGGCCGCGGCCGCCGCGATGGCGGGCAAGGCCACCGACCGTCCCGCGCCCAAGCTGTCCGAGGTCAAGGACCGCCAGGAGGACGCCGACGCGCACACCTTCGGCGACCGGTTCGTGAAGTCCGGCCTGTACGGGGAGTTCCGCAAGCAGCACCCGAGCGGGCTCGGTGAGGGCTCTGCGGTCGACATCGGCCGCACCCGGGTCGGCTCGCTCAAGGAGTGGATGGCGTCGCGGAAGGCGACCGCCTCGCCGCTCCAGGTGGCGCTGGGGCACATCCAGCCGATCCGCATGCCGATGATTGACCAGGTTGATCGGGACGCCCTGACGATCCTGGATCTCATCAGCCGTGGCGAGTCGTCCGGCCCGTTTGAGTACCTCCAGGTCACCGGGGTCACCCGCAACGCGGCGATCGTCCAGGATGAGATCCTGCCCGGCGACCCGGCGTCCGCGCTCAAGCCGACCAGCACGATCCAGACGGAGCTGGCCGACGCCAAGCCGTACACCTACGCGGACGGCTACGACGTCACCAACGCGCTGCTGTCCAACGCGCCGGCGCTGGCGACGTACATGAACAACGAGCTGGAGTACTCCCTCGACTCCGTCATCGAGGACAAGCTCCTGAACGGCACCGGCACCGCCGGCCAGCCGAAGGGCATCCTGAACACCACCGGTGTGCAGGAGCTGACCTACACCCCGGGCGCCGACGCCATGGCGCAGGTCAAGGCAATCCGCCAGGCCATCACCCGCATCACCACCCTGCCGGGCGGCAACGTCACCGCGGCCCTCATGTCGCCGGAGGACGACGAGGCGTGGGACCTGATGCAGGACGCCAATGACCGGTTCTTCGGTCAGGGGCCGTTCGGTCAGGGGCCGAACACGTCCTGGGGACGCGCGCGTGCGCTCTCCCAGCGGCTCGCCCCGGGCACGGTCATCCTTGGCGACTGGCGCCAGGTCGCCCTGCTCGACGTCGAGGGCCTGTCCATCCTGGCGTTCAACCAGCACAAGGACTACGCGCAGCGCAACCTCGTGTACGTCCGTGCGGAGCTGCGCGCCATGCAAGTCATCTGGAAGCCCAACCGGCTCATCGTCGTCAAGCCGACCCCGTAAGGAGGACAGCGGCATGCCCGAACACAAGATGATCACCATCGACGGGATCCGCGTGCGGGCCGAGGACGCGGCCCGCTACCGCGCCCGCACGGCCCCGCCCGCGTGCGGGCAGGCGCCCCCGCTCACCCAGGCGCAGGCGGACCCGCGCACGCAGGGGAAGCAGGAGCAGGACGGGTTCGACCCGGCGGAACACACCGTCCTCCAGGTCATCGCCCACCTCGCCGAGACCGACGAGGACGAGACCGCCCGCGTGCTCGACATTGAGGCGCAGGGCGAGAAGCGCAAGAGCCTGCTCGAACGCCGCGAGGAGTTCATGCAGGAGGCCCGCACGCGGGCGGCGGGCGGCAGCGGTGGCGGGGCCTGAGCCGTACCTGGCCGACCCGGTGGACCTGGCCGCACTCCTGAAGAAACCGGCGACCGACGTGCAGCTGCTGGCTGCGCTGCGGGCCGCGTCTCGCCGGTTTCGCGGGCAGGTCCGCCATCCCGTCAGCCTGGTTACCGACGACACCGTGTTCCTGGACGGGACCGGCAAGGCGGTGCTGCATCTGCCGGCCGCTCCGGTCCGGCGGGTGACCGCCGTGGAGGTCGACGGCCAGGCCCTCGAGGGCGTGAAGGTACGGCGACAGGCCGGGCTGCTCCTGCACCCGGCCGGTTGCTGGCCGGAGTGGGCGGAGATCACCGTCACCTACGACCACGGCCTGGACCCGATCCCCGAGGACGTCGCCGAGGTGGTCGTCGACCAGGCCCGCGTCATCTACCGCACCGATCCGGCGATCCAGCAGATCACCACCGGCACCGAGTCCGTGTCCTTCGCGGCCACGGCGGCGGTCGGCATCACCGAGCAGTGGCGGGCCGCCGTCGAGGCGCACCGCCTCAACCGGGGAGACGACGCCTGATGGTGCTGGACAACCCGCTGCGCCGGCACACCATCACGGTCATCGACCGGGTCCTGACCGGCGAGGACGACCGCGGGCACGACGTCTACGAGGACCGCGAGCGGGAGGTGCCGGACTGCAACATGCAACCCGTCTCGAGCACCGAGCAGAACGACGGCCGCACGCAGGTCGTCACCCGCTGGCGGCTGGCCGGCCCGCCCGGCATGGTCCTGACTCCCACGTCCCGGGTGCGGTTCCGGGGGGTGCTGTACGAGGTCGACGGCGAGCCGGGTGAGCACGGCTCGTTCGGCGGGCTGCTGGACCACACCGAGGCGTTCCTGAAGGTGGTGAGCGGATGAGCGGCATCAGGTTCGAGTTCGACCAGTCGTGCCTGCCCGAGGTCATGCGGTCCCAGCAGGTGCGCGGCGCCCTGCGCGCGAAGGCAGACGAGATCCTGCCCCGGGCCAAGGCCCTCGCCCGGTCGGAGGTCGGCGAGGAGTTCGCCGACTCGATCACCGTGTCGGAGGAGATCCGGCCGCGCGGCCGGCCGACCGCGAAGGTGATCGCCGACCGGGAGGACGCGAGCGATCACGAATACGGGTCCTCGAACACCGACCGTCGCCGCGTCCTCGGGCGGGCGGCCCGCACCGGGGAGGGCTGATGTGGCCGGACATGGAGCTGGCCGTCCTGAAGGGGGTACGTCCGCGACTGGCCGGGGTCCGCGTCACGGACGAGGTCCCGGCCAAGGTCGAAACTCTGCTGCCGGTCGTCGTGGTCCGCATCGCGGGCGGCGCGGACGACCACATCTCCGACACCGTCACGGTCGACACCGAAGCCTTCGGCGCTGACCGCGCCAGCATGTGGCAGCTCGCCGAGCGCACCCGCGCGGCTGTGCACGCGCTGGCGGCCACCATGGCGGGCGGTGTCGTCATCGACAGCGTCGACACCGAGACCCGGCCCGTCGAAGTCCCCTACGGCAACCCGGCGGTCCGCCGGGCGGTCGCCACCTACACGCTCACGACCCGCGCCAGGACCGACGCCTGACGCACAGCAACCATCCCCGCCCCCGCACGTGCGCGGGGGCATCGTCATGGAAGGGGGCCGCGATGCCGGCCGCTGACTTCGAAGCCATCTCGGATCTGCGCCAGTCGCGGATCCGTAAGGCACTCACCTACCAAATCTGGGCTGCCGATATGACGGCAGATCCGGTCTCGGAACCGTTCGACGAAGCGGGTGTGTTCCAGGCTCTGCCCGCCGGCTACTTGTCCACCGGGTACACCAGCACCGACGGCGTCACCTTCTCCGGTGACCTGTCCACCTCCGACGTCGAGTCTGGGCAGTCCGCCAGTCCGACACGTTCTGACGTGGAGACCGACACGCAGACCGCGCAGTGGGTGCCGCAGGAGACCAACGCCGCGGCGGTGGCCCTGTACGAGAACCTGCCGCTGTCCGGCGCCGAGGCACTGCCCGACCTCGGCACGGCGACCTGGACGTGGTCGCGGCCGAGGACACCGCCCACCCGGTACAGGCGGCTGCTGTTCGTAGCCCGCGACCTCAATAAAACCACCGGCAAACCGATCTACATCGTCCGGCACTTTCCGAGCGCGCTGCGCACGGGACGTGAGGACGAGCAGTGGACGCGCACGGGGGAAATTTCTCGTGGCGTGACCTACCAGGCGTACATCGACGACATCGCTGGCACGGACTCCATCACGTGGATCGACGGCCCCGGATGGCGCGACTTCGCAGAGGAGCCCGAGACGCCGTGACGTCTCCCCGCAAACCGGCGCAGCGGCGGCGGACCACTGGGGTGAGCCCCGCCGCCGCTGCGTCTCCACCCGCTCACCCCAAGGCCCCCCAGAAGCGAGACGAGAAGACCATGAGCAAGCCCAACAAGAAGCGCTACCGCCTGTCCGAAGTGAAGCAGCAGTTCACCGAGGCGGTCGGCGGCGACCAGGTCGAGTTCGAGACCGACACCGACGACGTCCTGACCTTCCCCCACCCCCTGTTCACCGACGATGAGTGGGACAAGAAGGTCGACGCCGCCGAGAACGCCCACGCC
The DNA here is from genome assembly GCF_042871645.1 of Streptomyces sp. NPDC005774. NCBI lineage: Bacteria > Bacillati > Actinomycetota > Actinomycetes > Kitasatosporales > Streptomycetaceae > Streptomyces > Streptomyces sp. NPDC005774. The sequence goes on from NZ_JBIAIV010000002.1 coordinate 59,552, forward strand.
AAGGCACTCGCGATCCTCGGTGAGGAGCAGTACGAGAAGTACCGGGCCGCCGGCCACGCCGACAGTGAGATCGGGCTGCTGATGCTCGCCGTGCAGCAGGACATGCAGGGGCAGATCAAGAAGCGCCCTACACGGTCCTAGACGTCCTCGGGCGCCACCCCGAGGCCGTCGAGGCTGACCTGCTGCACCACTACGCGCCGCGCGATCCCATCGCCGAGTTCTGGCGTGGGGACATCACCCTGCGCCAGCTGCGCGTGATGGTGGAAGGTCTGCCGCCGAACGGTGCCCTGGCCCGGAAGCTGGCGGGCCACCACTGGCAGCACAGCGACTTCATGCTGGCGGGCCTGGTCGACGGGATCGCGCAGCTGTCGACCGACTTCCGCAACGCCAACCGGGCGGAGAACAAGCCTCCGCAGCCGTACCCGGATCCGGTGTGGCGGCCAGAGAAGCCAGGTGCGGCGGAGAAGCGGAAGAAGAAGGAGCGCAAAGAGCGCACTCGTCTTCTGGCTGAGCACGCACAGATTGCAGCGCAGCTTGCGCCTAAGACCGCAGAGAAGGGGTGAGGTCATGCCCCGCGCTGGTGCTGTGTGGGTCGACGTCCTGCCGAACATGAGCGGCTTCGGCCGGTCCCTCAACCAGCAGATCGGGGAGCCTGTCGCGCAGGCCTCCCAGTCTGCTGGCGAGGCCGGCGGCGAGTCGATGATGAGCGGGATGAAGGCGGCGGTGGCGGCCGGGGCCATCGCGGTGGGCGCGGCGGCCGGGGCGTTGGTCGTCAAGGGGCTGGAGACGTCCCTGGCCAAGGGCAAGGCGGCCGCCACCATCAAGGGCCAGCTGGACATCTCCGCCCAGGACGCCAAGAAGGCCGGCGAGGTCGCGGGCAAGCTCTGGTCGTCCTCGGTCACGGAGACCATCGAAGAGGGCGCCGAGGCCGTCAAACTTGTTCTCGGCTCCGGCCTGGTCGACTCCTCCGCGTCGACCAAGGAGATCGGCAAGATCTCCACTGCGGTCTCCGACCTGGCGACGCTCTTCGACCAGGACGTCACCATGGCCACCAAGGCCGCCGCCTCCATGGTGAAATCCGGCTTCGCCAAGGACGGCACCGAGGCCGTCGACGCGATGACCTACGGCTTCCAGAACCTGGGCGTCAAGGCCGAGGACCTGGCCGAGACGTTCAACGAGTACAGCCCGTTCATGAAGAACTTCGGCCTGGACGCGAAGGACGCGCTCGGGCTGATGTCGCAGGGCCTGGACGCGGGCGCCTGGGACACCGACAAGATCGGCGACTCCTTCAAGGAGCTGTACCTACGTATCACCGGCGGCGACCAGGCGGTGAAGGACGCACTATCGTCCATCGGCCTGGGTGGCAGCGGCGTGATGAAGGCGATCGCCGACGGCGGGCCCGGCGCCCGCAAGGCGCTCGACCAGATCCTCGACGGGCTGCGCAAGGTCCCGGACGAGACGACCAAGGCGCAGGCCGTACAGGACCTGTTCGGCGGGCCGGGCGAGGACCTCGGGGCGTCGATCTTCTCCCTGAATGTCGACACGGCGTCCAAGAAGATCGGCAACTTCTCGGGGGCGACGAAGAAGGCCGGCGACAGTCTGCGCAGCGACGTCGGCACCCAGTTCGAGACGTTCAAGCGCAAGTCCCTCATGGCGATCGGGGACGCCCTGAGCACGCATGTCCTGCCAAAGCTGATGGACTTCGGCCGCTTCCTGCACTCCGACGTCCTGCCGAAGGTGAAGGACTTCGCCGGATTCGTCGACACCTACGTCGTGCCCGTGGTCAAGACGCTCGGCGAGATTGTGGGCGGCACGATCCGCTGGTTCAAGGACTGGGGTATCTGGCTGACCCCGCTCGCCGTTCTGATCGGCGGTGTCACCCTGGCGCTGAACGCGCAGGCCATCGCCACCGGCTTCGTGACCGCCGTGTTCTCCGTCTACCGGGCCGCGATCCTTGTGGGCACCGCGGTCACCTCCGGGTTCGCCGCAGCCCAGGCCGTCCTGAACGCCGTCATGGCACTGAACCCCTTCACGCTGATCGCCATCGCACTGGTCGCCCTGGGCGTCGCCCTGGTCGTCGCGTGGAAGAAGTCCGAGACGTTCCGCAACATCGTGCTGGGCGCCTGGGAGGCCATCAAGACCGGCGCGATGTGGCTGTGGACCAACGGCATCAAGCCCCTGGTCGACGGGTTCATGGCCGGCATGCGCACGCTGGGACAGTGGGTGTCCTGGCTGTGGGGCGTCCTGTCGCCGGTCTTCTCGGCAATCGCCACGGGCGCGAAACTCCTGGCCACGATCCTGATCACGATCGTGTTCACCCCGGTCTACCTGTACGTCAAGGTGATGGGCGCCATCTTCAAGTGGCTGTGGTCGGCCGCGATCAAGCCGGTGTTCGGGTGGATCGTCGCCGGGGCCAAGCTGTGGTGGTCCGGAGTGAAGCTGTACTTCAGCGCCCTGATGACTGGCGTGCGCGCCATCGGGTCGGTCTTCAAGTGGCTCTGGACCAACGGGGTCAAGCCGGTCTTTGGGTGGATCGTCGCCGGAGCGAAGCTCTGGTGGTCCGGGGTCAAGCTCTACTTCGGCTACCTGTCGACCGGCGTGCGCGCGGTCGGAGCGGTCTTCAAGTGGCTCTACAACAGCGGCGTGAAACCGGCGTTCAACTCCATCAAGTCGGTGATCTCGACCGTCTACAACTCGGGCATCCGGCCGGTGTTCGACCGGCTGAAGTCTGCGACCAAGTCCGTGGCCGGCGCCTTCGACGTCGCCCGCGGCGGCATCAAAGCGGCCTGGGACAAGGTCAAGGGCATCGCCAAGACCCCGGTGAAGTTCATCATCGACACCGTCTACAACGGCGGAATCGTCAAGGTGTGGAACGCCGTGGCGGGCAAGTTCGGCGCCCCCAAGCTGGACGCCATCAAGGGCTTCGCCCGGGGTGGTGTGCTGCCCGGGATGTCCTCGTACCGCGACGGTGACGACCAGCTGGTGCCGATGCGGCGCGGCGAGGGTGTGGCCGTGTCCGAGGCAATGCGCGACCCGTATGAGCGGCGACGCCTGCTCGCGGTGAACGCGGCCGCGATGCGCGGTCAGTCGCTGCGCCCGTTCCAGGGCGAGGGCTTCGCCAAGGGCGGCATCTTCGGCTGGGTGAAGAACGCCGCGTCCAAGGGCGTCGACCTGGCCAAGTCCGGGGTCGGCTGGCTGAAGGACGGCATCAAGAACTCCGCCGTGGCCGGTCTGAACGCCGTGGTGAAGCCCCTGATCAACAAGATCAGCGGGTCCGCTTCGGTGTACCGGGACATGGTGACCGGGATCCCGCAGCGGATGATCAAGACGATCGTCGGCTACTCGGGCGACGCCGACAAGGAGATGGAAAAGGCCGGCATCGGCGGGAAGGGCTTCAAGTCGGCGCTGGCCTGGGCGCGCACGCAGGCGGGCAAGGCCTACCAGTGGGGCGGCAACGGCAACCCCAGCTGGGACTGCTCCGGGTTCGTGTCCGCGATCGAGTCCGTCATCCGGGGCCAGTCCCCGCACCGCAGGTGGGCCACGGGCGCGTTCTCCGGGGCGACCGCTCCGGGCGGCTGGGTGCTCAACAAGCGCTCCCCGTACCAGATCGGCATCACCAACGCCGGTGTCGGGCACACCGCCGGCACCATCAACGGCGTCAACGTGGAATCCCGCGGCGGCGACGGCGTGGTGGTCGGCTCCCGGGCCCGCTCGTACCGCGACTCGATGTTCACGCACCGGTACGGCTTCGCGGCCAAGGGCTACGCCGACGGCGGCAAGCCCCGCGCCGGCGAGGTCGCCTGGGTCGGCGAGCAGGGCCCCGAACTGGTCCGCTTCAAGGGCGGCGAGGAGGTCTACAACCACGCCGAATCGCTGCGGATGTGGGAGGGCATCGGTGCCCGCGGCTTCGCCAAGGGCACCGCGTCCTCGAGGGCCAAGGCCCGCAAGGACATCCCCGGCGACCTGACCAACTTCACCAAGAGCCTGACCGGGTCCGCGGCCGCCATCGCCAAGGCGTCCAAGGAACTGACGAAGGACCTCAAGGCGGCCGGTATCGGCAGCAAGGGCTTCATCGCCTCGGTGAACAGCGCGTCCAAGCGGCTCCAGACCATGGCGACGCTGCGCGACGGCCTGGGCAAGCGGATCGCCGCCGCCCGGCAGGCCGCCGACGACCAGCGCAAGTCGGCCACCGACTACCTGGGCATGTCGCAGGTGGGCGAGATCACCGACTTCAACGGCCTGCTCAGTTCCATGAAGACCCGGCAGGCGGACCTGAAAACCTTCCAGGCCCAGATCGCCGGGCTGGCCAAGAAGGGGCTGAGCCAGAACCTGATCGGCCAGCTGGTGGAGCAGGGCCCCGGTGGCCCCCTGATCGACATGCTCAGCAGGGCCAGCAAGGCGCAGATCAAGCAGCTCGACACGGTGTACGTGTCCGGCAGCAGGCTCGCCACGTCCTACGGGCGCAGCATCGCGGACTCCCTGCACGACGCCGGGAAGGACGCCGCCAAGGGCTTCCTGGCCGGTCTCATCGCGCAGGAGAAGGAAGTCAAGGCGGCCATGGCCAAGCTCGGTGCGAGCGCGGTCAAGGCGATCCGCTCGAAGAAGGGCATCGACGCCCGCAGTCCCTCCCGTAAGGGTGCGGAGGCCGGCAAGGACCTGGGGGCCGGACTGGTCGCCGGAATGGTCGCCGCCGGGCCGTCCATCGAGTCGGCCGCCGCACGCCTGGGCGCATCGGCGGTGCCCGCCGGGGTCGTCCCGGTCACCTCCGGGGCGTCCTCCGGTGGTGCGTCCGGTGGCCTGCCGTCAGGGCCGCTGTACCTGGTGGTGGAGGACGGCACCGTCCTGCGGGCCTACGTGTCCGACCGGGTCGACGCCGGCCTGGAAGATGTCCGCCGCGCCAAGCGGTCCGGATCGAAGAGGTAGGAGGCAGCCATGCCGATGATCGTGGACCCGTCGGCGCCGCAGATCAGCTTGCCCACCACGGTCACCAGTCCGGACGGCTGGCTGACTGCGGTCGTGGACGATCAGTGGGCGGGCGTCTACCTGGGCGTCGACTACCCGGGCGGGGCGGTGCCGTTGCCGGGGGCCGGCCAGGTGGTGAGGACCCTCATCACCCGGCAGGACCCCGGCGGCGGTGTGCCGGTCCCGGTCCGTTCGGCGGATCTGGCGTGGGCGCTGGACGGCGTCGGGCAGGGCTACGACCATGAGGCGCCGCTGGGGGTGGCCGTCGCCTACACCGCCCGCCCGCAGTACGCGGACGGCAGCTGGGGGCCGTCGTCGTCGCTCGGGCTGGTGGTGCCCGCCCCTGCGCCGGCGCAGACGAAGGACTTGTGGCTGAAGTCCCTGGAGGAGCCCGGCCTGTCGATGCGGGTGATGTACGGGCCGGCGCAGGGCACCAGTAGCGCGGCCCGGCAGGAGGTCGCGGACCGCACCGGCAGTCCGTACACGGCGGTCGCCTACGACACGGCCGCGGCGCCGTCCGAGGCGGTACAGGTCGACGTCCTCAGCCAGGACATCGAGCGGTTCCGGGAGCTGATCCGCTCCGGGGTGCTGCTGGCGCAGGTGCGGCCCGGCTACCGCATCCTGGACCGGTTCTTCGTGCCCGGGGAGGTGGGGGAGAAGCCCACCGGCAAGCTCGGGGCGACGGGCGGCTACACGGTCACCTTCACCATCGAGCCCATCGAGCGGCCCGCGACGGCCGGGCAGCCGATGCGGGCCCCGGGCTGGTCGTATGACGCCATGGCCGCCCAGTTCGCCAGCTACGACGCCGTGACGGCGTCGTACTCCAGCTATGTGGCGCTGGCGACGAACGGCGTGGTGACCTGACGTGCTGCCCATCTCTGGGGCCGCGCTGGGCGCGCTCGGGCAGGCCACCGCCCGCCCGGTGCTGGCGGAGTGGTCCAACGACGGCGGGCAGACGTGGCAGCCGGTCGCCTTCGGGGCCGGGCAGATCACCCCGGACCGCACCGCCGAGGTCCGCTACGCGGCATCCGTGGAGCTGCTGGACGCCCCGCGCGGACGGCACGGCATCAACTCGGTGACCACCGAGATCCGGCTGTTCCAGGGCATCCGGGTGCCCCGCCGCGATGTGGAGTGGATCCCCGCCGGCCGGTACACCGTCGACCGGCTGAAGCGGACCCGCCTCGGGGTCAGCCTCGATCTGCTGGGCCGGGAGGACATCGTGCGCGGGGCGAGCCTGCCCATCGCGCGCACCATCGGCCCGGACACCGCCCAGGCGTGCGCCGAACAGCTGCTCGGTGAGGCCCTGCCCGGCTCCCCGATCGCCTGGCACGACGGGGTGAAGACCGCAACGGTCATGCCCGCGTTCGTCGTGGACGAGGACCGGTGGGCGGCCGTCTCCGGCGGCACCGACACCTCCGGCACATCCACCGGCATCGCCGCCTCGCTCGGTGCCGAGGCGTACTGCGACGCCCGCGGCATCCCCACAGTCGCCCCGGTGCCCACCCTGGCCGACCCGGTGGTGTGGGAGATCCCCCGGAACCTGGTCACCGCCGAACCCTCCGAAGAGGAGACGGCTGAAGGGGTGCGGAATTTGTGGGCCGTCACCGGCGACGCCGGCAGCGGGGACCAGGCGGTCGGCCCGGTGTTCCGGTGGGACGACGACCCCGAATCGATCACCTACGCCGGACCGGACCCGGTGGAGGATCCGCTGGCGCCGCAGCGGCTCGGACTGCCCGGCGTGCGGGTGCGCACCGGCCGCTACACCTCACCCCTGATCACCGGCCTGGACCAGGCGCGCGACGTGGCGGCCGCGCAACTCGCCGACTCCCTGGGCGTGCAGGCCTCCCTGTCCTTCACCGCGGTGTGCAATCCGGCGCTCGAGCCGGGTGACGTCGTCCTGGTCGAAGTCGCCGACGGGGTGTGGGAGCGGCACCTGATCGACTCCAACCCCTACACGCTGGGCGGCGTGTCGATGGCCTGCCAGACCCGCACCAGTACGAGGAGGGTGTGACGTGAGCATCCGCGACCAGCTGGGCAAGGACCTCGACGCGCTGGGCACTGCCACCGGCGGCCTGCAGACCGTCAGTGCGGAGGTCCTCGACGTCACCGAGGACGGCCGGGTCAACCTGCTCATGCAGGGCGCCGAACTGTACGGGGTCGCCTGCACGGACGCCTACCGCAACCGCAAGGCCGGAGACATCGTGGCCGTGCGCCGCGGCGCCGTCCCCGTCGTCCTGTGGCGGCTGGGGGACGACCCGGCAGAGACGGAGCAGGCCGACGTGGAGCGGCTCGCCGTCCAGGCCGCCCGCGACGTGCAGGTGGTACGGGCGGCGACCTACGGCACCGGCGCCCCCGCAGGCTCGGGCTGGCAGGCCGCCTCCGCAGTCCACGTCCGTAAGGTCGACGGCCGCCTGGAGGTCTACTTCCAGGTCGGGTCCGTCGCCGACCCGTCACCGCCGGCACCGGCCGTTCCGTCACCGAGGCCGGTCACCATCTCTCCCACCAGCTCGGGCACGTGGCGCGGCGGCCGCCCGGACGACTACGCCTCCGCACCGACACAGGGCGACTGGACCGGCCGCGGCAACCGTCGCGGCGGATGGTTCTACGGCACGTCGATCCAGGCAGCATGCGCGGGCAAGACCGTGGCGTCCATGAAGGTCGCCTTCACCCGCAAGACGGGCTCGGGCGTCAACGCCAAGCGCCCCGTCCGCCTATACCTGCACGGCCACGCCTCGCCGCCCTCCGGTCAGCTCAACCTCGGGGACGGGCCCGAGGCGCTGTTGCGCCTGTCCGTGGGCGCGAAGGGCACCGCGACCCTGCCGCGGTCCTGGGCGGCCGCGCTGGCCTCCGGGGCCGCGCGGGGCCTGGCCATCTACGCGACCGGCAGCACCGACTACATGTCCGTGACCGGCGGCAAGATCACTATCACCTTCTCGTAGGAGCACCTGTGGCGACCATCGGATACGCCGGCCTGCCCGTCCCGGGCGGCGGCGACAGCCCCACCACGCCCGGACACCTCGCCGACCTCGCCGCCGCGATCGACCCGCGGCTGTGGCAGCACGTCACCAACGAGGCCGACCGCAACACCCGGCTGGCGGGCGCCCCGGCGCGGACCGTCGCGGTGACCCCGAACGGCACCACCTGGATCAAGACCAGCAACACGACGAACACGTGGATCACGCTCTGGGAGCCGCTGCCCGCCTGGCAGCCCGTCACCCTCGCCTCCGGCTACGTCGCCGGGGAAACCACCCCCCAGCTCCGCATCTGGCAGGGCCGGGTGTGGACCCGGGGCCGCATCGCCCGCGCCGACGGGACCCTGCTGCCCGTTGCCGGTGGCCGGCTCGGCAGCGTGCCCACCGCAGCGATCCCCAAGCAGCTCGCCATGTGGGCGGGCGGCGGCAGCCTCACCGGCGACCCGATGACCGGCGTCGGCAGGGTCGAAGTGTTCTCCCCCGACCAGGACGGCAACATCAACGGCAACCGCGGCTCCCTGGTTTGGCACAGCCAGGACGGCATGCAGGACGGCGGCACCGCGGGCGTGTTCTGGGCCGACATCTCCGGCTTCTACTGGCTCGACTGAAAAGGCGGATCATGCCTCTGTACACCTTCGGCGGCAACCCGTCCGCCGTACTCACCACCATCACCGGCGACGTCGTCCCCGACTACCCCGTACAGGTGCGGGAGGCCGCCAGCGGCGCCCTGGTCACCCAGCTGTACGAGGCGGACGGCAGCACCCCGATCGGCCAGCTGCGCAGCAACAGCGCCGGGTCCGAGGCGCCGGGCGCCATCCGCACGTTCATGTGCGAGTGGCCGCAGATCCGCTACGAGTACCTCGCCACTGGCGGACGCACCGTGTCCTGGTACGAGTCCGGGCGGGAGGTCGCCACCGAGGCCCTGCAAGCGGCGACCGGCGCCGCAGTCGCCGCCGCCGACGCAGCGGAGCAGGCCGGGACGGCGCTGACCGCGTCGTCCAACGCGCAGGCGTCCGCGGCCTCCGCCACCACCGCGGCGGAGGCCGCGCTCGAGCAGGCCGGGCAGGCTCGGGTCGACGCCAGCGACGCCATCGCCGCCGTCACCTCCCGGCTGCCGGCCGTCGCCACCATCGACACTCTCCCGCCGGTCGTCTACGACGCGCACCGCGGCGGCGCCGGCGAAGGCGTCGAGAACACCCTCGCCGCGCTGCGCGGGTCGATGCCGTGGGCCGACGTCCTCGACATCGACTCGCAGGTGATAGGCGACGGCACGCCCGTGCTGATGCACGACGCCACCGTGGACCGCACCACCAAGGCCGCCGGGAACGTCAGCCTGTTCAACGCGGCGCAATGGTCGCTCCTCCGCTCGGACCCGTCGGCGTGGTTCGCAGCACAGGCACCCGATCTGCCGCTGCACACCGTGGAGCAGGTCCTGGACGAACTCGGCGGCCGCCGGGTGATGACCGTGGAGGCGAAGAACGCGGCCGGGGTGGCGACGATCGCCGCGATGATCCGCGCCCGCCGCCTGGAACGGTCGGTGCTGATCAACACGAACAACACGGCGATCGTCTCGACGATCAAGAGCGCGGGGTGTCTGGCGCACCTGTGGCGGTCGACAGCGCAGATGGCCACCGACAATGCGGCCACCATCAAGGCGACCGGCGCCGATCTGCTGGACATCGACATCGCGGGCACCGACGCGCAGATCACCGCCGCGGTCGCGCAGGACTACCCGCTCGGGGTGTGGGCGCACACCCTCGTGCGCCGCACGGAACGGGAACGGGCGCTCGCACTGGGCTGCCGCGGCATCATCACCGACTACCCCGGATACGTGTCCGGCCGCATCCCACGCCGCACCACCAGCTCGTTCTCCAGCGGGCAGTGGGGTTACGGGTATGTGCCCTCAGCTGCGGCCCGCCCGGTACTGGACGCGTCCGGGCGAATCCCGCTGCCGCCGCCCGCCTCCAACACCGCCCCCGACGCCGTGGTACTGCTCGCCGGCGAAGTGTCCCCGGCCCCGGCGACGACGACGATCGACGTCAAGTTCAGCTTTCCGACCGCGGGCAGCACCGGCTGGTCGCTGTTCTCCGTGCACATCGGCGCGGACGACGCGCCGACTGTGCTGTCCGGCTCGGCGATCCTGCACGACGGCTACACGTTCCAGATCAGCAACGACCGCAGCCTGCGCATCTGGCGGGACAACAAGACCGGCGGCACCTCGACACAGCTCGCGAACACGACCGCCGGGACGGCGCTCACCGCGAACACGGTCTACACGCTGCGGATCGTCCTCACGGCGACGCAGATCACCCTGTCCGTGCCGGAGATCGCCGGGCTGACGACGACCGTCACCGACTCCACCCACCGGGTGCCCTGGTACATCTACGTCGGCCGCAACTACGCCGCATCGGCGACCGGACTGATCTGGATCAACTCGATCAGCACCACCTGACCCACTCCCGCCCACACGCCCCGCGCCCCGGCCGGGGCGTTTCTCATGCCCTGGAGGCCTGATGGCACCACCCATGTCCGCAGACGCATTCATCAAGGCGCTGAAGGCCGAAGGGCTCACGGTCGTCGAGGTCGGCGACTGGCGCGACCACAACCGCAACTCGAAGGGCCCGTGGGGGCCGGTGCACGGGGTGATGATCCACCACACCGTCACACAGGGCAGCGCCCGCACCGTCGACATATGCCGCCACGGATACTCCACCCTGCCCGGCCCGCTCTGCCACGGCGTCATCACCAAGGACGGCCGCGTCCACCTCGTCGGCTACGGCCGCACCAACCACGCCGGCCTCGGCGACGACGACGTCCTCCGCGCGGTCATCGCAGAGAAGGGGCTGCCCGCCGACAACGAGCAGAACACCGACGGCAACCGGCACTTCTACGGCTTCGAGTGCGAGAACCTCGGCGACAACAAGGACCCCTGGCCGGCCGCCCAAGTCGACGCGATCGTCCGCGCCTCCGCCGCGGTGCTCCGGGAACACGGCTGGAACAAGGACGGCAAGGGCACCATCTCCGTCATCGCTCACGAGGAGTGGCAGCCCGGCAAGGTCGACCCGCGCGGCCCGGGCTACCCCGGGCACAGCACCATCCGCACTCGCGTCGCCGAGCGCCTCAAGCACCCCGCCAGCTGGTCGCCGGGCACGGCCAAGCCGCCTGCCCCGGCCCCGAAGCCGCCCACCACCGAGGAGCGGCTCACCGCTCTGGAGAAGCGCGTCACCGCGCTCGAGAAGAAGTGAGGGCACCCATGTCCGAACAGTCCCTCCCGCCGATCCTGCGGTACTTCGAGTTCACTCACCTCCCGCCCCACCTTCAGGCGGTCTCGATGCCGTTCTCCGAGCTGGCCCACCGGCTGAACACGATGCTGCCGCCCGGGCCCGAGCTATCCGTTGCGCTCCGCAAGTTGCTGGAGTCCAAGGACGCTGCCGTCCGCGCCGCCCTCGACCTCCCGAAGGAGTCCTGACCCATGTCCGAGATCAGCCTTCCCAGCACCGAGACCGTCGTGAAGACCGCCGCCTCCTACGGCCGCGACCTTCTCGAGCGCGTCCTCGCCACCGGCCTGCAGGCGTTCATCGGCGGCATCGTCGTCACCCAGCCCCTCGACGGCAGCATGTGGCATGCCGCCGCAGCGGGAGGAGTCGGCGCCGGCCTCGCCCTCGTCAAGGGTCTCGTCGCCCGCTGGCGCGACGTCACCAACAGCGCATCCCTCGCCAAGGGCGTCTGATGCGCACGGCGGCCCGGCGGCTCAGCACCCGGCTGGGCCGCCGCGGTGCGCTCCTCACTCTCAAGGGCATCATGGCCGCGGGCTACGGCTCCGGGCAGATCGTCCAGCCGACCGGCGACCAAGACGGCCTGGCGCTGCTCCTGAAGATGAGACCGCTCGACTTCTGGGGGTGGGTCTGGATCACCGCAGGCGTCATCGCGCTCGCCTGCGCCTGGCTCCCCCCGCGCCGGGACTGGCCCGGCTTCCTCGGGATCTGGCTGATCGCCACCCCGTGGGCCATGGCGTACCTGCTGTCCTGGTGGCCGCTCGGCGCGAGCCCCAGAGGGTGGGTCGTCGCAATGATCTTCGGCGCGTTCGGGGCGGTGTGCTTGGTCGCCATCGGCTGGGACGAGCCACCCCCGGCACGATCGGAGCCACCCCGTGAGACCTGAGATGCTGACCGCGCTCAGCGCCCTCGCCGTCGCCCTCGTCACCGCGGCCGGTGGGGCGGTGACGGCCATCATCGGCCGCCGCCAGCCCCGCCGCCCGCGCGGCGCCGAGCGACGCGACGACTTCACCGCGGTCACCGACCGGCTGGGCCAGCACATCGAGCGCCTGGAACGAGAGGCTGAGCAGGACCGGCAGCAGGCCGACCAGGACCGCGAGCGCATCACTGCCCAGGACGTCACCATCCGGTACATGGCCGGCTGGCTGCGCACGATGGTGTCCTTCGCCCGCCAGTCCCGGCTGGAGCCCCCGCCGCCGCCCCAGCCGATACCTAACGAAGCCCGGCCCTACCTCCACGACGTGGGACTGTGAGCCCCGGACCGGCCCCGGCGTAGGAGGCCGGCCCGGGACGACTCGCCCCCATCCCGCATGCCCCCGCCCTTCCCCGTCATGGGGGAGGGCGGGGGCACTTCGTCATGTCTGGGGCGGGGAGTCGGCGACGAAGCTTCCGAGGCCGCGCACCGTGTACAGGGTGCCCTCGTCACGGAGCCGGGCAAGAACCTTTTGCGCAGTGTCGACCGCGACCCCGTACTCGGCGACGAGCTGCTGCACGGAGGGCACGCGGGTCCGGGGCGGGTACGTGCCGTCCGCGATCCGCGCACGGATCACGTCGGCGATCTGCTCCCACCGGGGTCGGTCAGCCTCCCACTCGATCATGCGTGCACCGTAGGCACGGGCATGGTGGGGCCGCGATCGGTAGTAAAGGGCCAGATACGAGGGTGTACTACCCAGCACTAGGAGTATCGTCCCGGGCATACGAAGCCCCCGCGCCGTGCAACCGGCCGGGGGCGTGGACGACGCTACGAGGGGCATCGCCATGGACGAGAGTACGCAATCCGCCACCCCACGGACAGACTCCAGCGCCTTACCCATGCTGCCGCTGCCGCAGGTCATCGGCCTGGACGACGCGGAGCGACGCGGAGCCGCCTGCGTGTGGTGCAAGACGCTGCTCACCGCCGAGACGGCACGCGACCTCGGCGAGCGCATGACGTCGGGAGGCCGCATCTGGCCCCGCGGCTGCACCCCGTGCGTCTGCACGGAGGCGCGCCGTATTTTTCTCCTGCACGCACGCCACTGCCAGAGCTGCATCCGCAACAAGGCCCGCTGCCCGGACCGGCGCGCGCTGCGCGACCTGGCCCTCGAGGACCGACGGGAGAGCAGGCCGTGACCGGGCGACAGATCGCGATGGACGGCCCCATGCATCTGGGCCTGCCGCTCACCGACCCCGACCCCGTGCCCGGCTGCAAGACGTGCCAGCATCTGGCCGGCCAGCGTGACGCCGCCAAGAAGGCGGGCGACCCCCCGCGCGTCTCCGACTGCAATGTGTGGATACGCCGGCACCCGAGCCACGAGCACAAGATCCCCCGCTGGTAGCCCACTAACCCCCGCTCCCGGCACGTAGCCCGCCGGCCGTGCCGAGAGCGGGACCGAGCGGCCCGCCCCGACGTCCCCCGTCGCGGGGCGGGCCGCTCACCCAAGCCCCTGCCCTGCCTCCTCCAGAGGCAGGGCAGGACGAGCGGGCCGCCCGACGGCGAGCAGTACAGGGCGGCCCGCTCACCCCACCAGCTCGGACAGTGGCACACCGATCGCACGAGCGATCCGCAGCAGCGTCCGCAGGGTCGGGTTCGCCCGCCCGGCCTCGATGTCCTGGTAGTGCGCGCGGTTCATCGGCACCGCCAGGAACACCCGCTCCTGGGTGAGGCCCTGGTGCTCGCGGACCTCACGGATGCGCCGGCCGATGCGGAGCATCTCGCGGTCGGTCTCGTCCTCGGGCTGATCTGCGGGCACCTGCCCACGCTGTGGCCGTGACGATCTTGTGTCAGCCTGGTGACAGCAGGCTATTTGTGATCTTGCTTGTGCTGAGATGCAGGAGCGGTCACGCAGACTGCCGAAGGCGTTGCGGCCACCCGGGAGGGTGCCCCAGGAGAGGACGCTGGACGCAGGGAAGGGCGGTCACCCCGTGAGGTGACCGCCCCTTCCTTTGCTGCGATTGATCTCGCCCCGCTCGCGCACGCTCACGCAATCGCCGACCTTTCGGGCCAGCAGCGGGCCAGCTAGCGATCATGACGGGGAGTCAAAACGGACAGGACCCCAGCTCGGTTACCGCGTGAGCTGGGGTCCAACCGGTGGGCCCTGTGGGACTCGAACCCACAACCAATGGATTAAAAGTCCACTGCTCTGCCAATTGAGCTAAGGGCCCCAGGCGATGTTGCCTCCACGAGCATAGCGGGACGTGGGCGCGTCGTTGATCGGGTATCGGTGCGACAGACCCGGACGTGTCCCCTCCACATGCGGCAGGGCCCGCACGACGGATGTCGTACGGGCCCTGTCACGTCAGTCCGGTGTGCCGGGATCAGTCGTTGCGCTTCCAGCGCGGCTTGTCCTCGCGGCGGCCGAAAGAGCCACCGCCGCGGTGCTCGTCACGACGGCCGTACGGGCGGTCGTGGGAGGCACCGGAGCGGAAGCCGGGGCGCTCGCCCTGGCGGTCGCGGTTGACCGGACGGTCGCTGCCACGGTGGCCGGCACGCTCACCGCGCTCACCGCGGTCGTCACGGCGGAAGCCGGGACGGTCACCCCGGTCGTCGCGACGGAAGCCGCCACGGTCACCACCGCGGTCACCGCGGTCGTCACGACGCTCGAACGGACGGCCGCCACGGTCACCACCGCGGTCACCCCGGTCGTCACGACGCTCGAACGGACGGCCACCACGGTCACCACCGCGGTCGTCACGACGCTCGAACGAACGGCCGCCACGGTCACCACCGCGGTCACCCCGGTCGTCACGACGCTCGAACGGACGGCCACCACGGTCACCACCGCGGTCACCCCGGTCGTCACGACGCTCGAACGAACGGCCGCCACGGTCACCACCGCGGTCACCCCGGTCGTCACGACGGAAGCCACCACGGTCACCACCACGGTCACGGTCGCGGTTGAAGCCGCCGCGGTCGTCACGACGCTCGAACGAACGGCCACCACGGTCACCACCGCGGTCACCCCGGTCGTCACGACGGAAGCCGTCGCGGCGGTCGGAGCGCTCGGTGTCGCGTGCGGTCTGCTGCTCCGGCAGCGAGACCTCGGCCTGGGCCGACACCTCGGTGGCCGCCTCGGCCACTGCCGCCTCCGGGTCCTCGCCCCGCTCGCGGGCGGCCCTGGCGACCAGCCGGTCCGCCTCTTCCCGCAGTTCGGAGGCCCGGCGCTGCGCCCGCTCCAGTTCCTTGGTGAGCTGAGCGGCCTCGCGCTCGGCCTGCTGGGCCGCCTTGCCCGCCGACTCGGCCTGGACCTCGGTCATCGACCGGGCGCCGGTGATCTCGGCGAGCTCCGGATCGAAGGCCGCGCCGCCCTGGATGATGTGACGCGTGGCGTCCACGCCCGCGTCCTCCATCAGCCGGAAGATCTGGCGCCGCTGGTGCGGCAGGGACAGCGACACGACGGTGCCGGTGCGGCCGGCCCGCGCCGTACGGCCGGCCCGGTGCAGGTAGTCCTTGTGGTCGCCGGCCGGGTCCACGTTCAGCACCAGGTCGATGCCGTCGACGTGGATACCGCGCGCGGCGACGTCCGTGGCGACCAGGACGTTGACGTAGCCGTCCTTGAAGTCGGCCAGCGTCCGCGTCCGCGCGCCCTGCGTCATGCCGCCGTGCAGCGCGTCGGCCTTGGCGCCCGCCTCGCGCAGCTGGTCGGCGATCCGGTCCGCGCCCAGCTGGGTACGGACGAAGATGATGGTGCGGCCCTTGCGGGAGGCGATGGCCGCGGTGACCGGTGCCTTGTCCTTCGGCTTCACGACCAGGATGTGGTGCGACATCGTCGTGACGGCGCCCTGGGCGGCGTCGACCTCGTGGTGGACCGGGTCCTTCAGGTACCGGTCGACGAGCGTCTTGATCTCGTTCTCCATGGTCGCGGAGAACAGCATCCGCTGACCGCCCGCCGGGATCTGGTCGAGCAGCTCGGTGACCTCGGGCAGGAAGCCCAGGTCCGACATCTGGTCGGCCTCGTCGAGGACGGCGATCTGCACGTTCTCCAGGGAGCACGCGCCGCGGTTGATGATGTCGCGCAGGCGGCCGGGGGTGGCGACCAGGACGTCGACACCGCGCTCGAGGGCGTAGATCTGGTTGCCCATGGAGGTACCGCCGCAGACGACCTTCATCTTCAGCCCGAGGACGTCCCCGTACGGCTGGAGCGCGTCGGCCACCTGCATGGCGAGCTCACGCGTCGGCGTCAGGATGAGGGCGCGCGGCTTGTGCTTCTCGGTCCGGCCGCCGGCCAGCGTGGTCAGCGTCGACAGACCGAAGGCGAGGGTCTTGCCGGAGCCGGTGCGGCCGCGGCCGAGGATGTCCTTGCCGTTCAGGGCGTCCGGGATGGTCGCCGCCTGGATCGGGAAGGGGCTGGTCACGCCGTTCTGCGTGAGCTTGCGCACGACGCCCTCGGGCAGGCCGAGGGAGGCGAAGGTGAGCTCGGGGGTGCTGTCCGCGCTGTCACCGTCGTCGGTGACGTCACCGTCGTCCGCGCTGTCGTCGGTGTCGGTGGCCACGTCGATGTCGGTGATGACGTCCGTGATGTCCGTGACGTCGGTGACGACGTCAGCGGTGACGACGTCAGCGGCGACGGCGGTGGTGATGGTGGTGGTGGTGGTGGTGTCGGCGTCCTCGGTGTTCTCGGGCACGACGACGTAATCAGTACTGGCGATGGGCATACGAATGCGAAACCTTCCGGAGTCTCTTCGGCACGCGCCCGTCAACTCCGTGATTCGCAATTCGCAATATGACCGCCTCGATGCGGTCCACCACGGTAAGGGGAGAGTACGCGCCACACGGCGCGCTCTGCAGTGGCGCCGGGCAAATAGGATCAAACGATCTGCCACCATACGCACCCTGTGCCCCCCAAAGCAAACCGGGAGCTCACAGCGGTGGGGCAGGGCATCGGAGCGGGTGCTCAGGCCGGCGCCCCCGCTTCCGGTGCGGGCTCCCGGTGCACCAGCTGGGTCTCCGGCGGCTCGTGCGCCGACGAGGACGGCTCCGCGGCCGTCGGCTCCGGCGGGACCGAGGGCTCCGGCGGCGCCTGGGTGGGCTCCGGATCCGCCGGCCGGGTGGGCTCCGGCGGTTCCGGCCGGCTGTCAGGGGTCGGCCCCGCCGGCTCACCCGGCCCGCCGTCGTCCGGCACCGGCCCGCTCACCCCCGGGGAGGGCGGCGCCTCGGCGGCGGACGCGGCTCCCGCCCCGCTCTTCTTCCGTTCACCCTGCTCGCCCTTCTTGCCGCCGCCCTCGCGGCGCTCGCTCCCGCCCTCGTCCGCCGCGGCACCATGACCGCCCTTGCCGTCCGGCACCGCGGGCCCCCCGTCGGGCGCCTCGCCGTCCGAACGGCTTACGGAATGCGACGGCTCGGCCTCGACCGGCCCCTCCCCACCGACGCTCATACAGCCGGCGGCAGCGGCGACGGCCAGGACGGTGGCGGCCAGGCGGACAGGTACGTACAAGGGGCGCACGAGGCCACCTCCGGTCGGAATACTGGGTCGGACTGCCCAACTCCCACCGCCCGCAGGAGGACACGCCGTCAGCGCACCGGTGACAAGCCGGTGACCTATCCGTAGCCGAGTGCGTGCAGTCGGGCGTCGTCGATCCCGAAGTGATGCGCGATCTCGTGCACCACCGTGATCTCCGCCTCGGCGACGATGTCCTCCCGGGATTCGCACATCCGCAGGGTCGGCCCCCGGTAGATGGTGATCCGGTCCGGCAGCACCCCCGCGTACCACTCGCCCCGCTCGGTCAGCGGAGTCCCCTCGTACAGCCCCAGCAGCTCGGGATCGTCCGCCGGCGGCTCGTCCTCGACGAACACCGCGACGTTGTCCATCAGCCGCGTCAGCTCCGGCGGGATCCGGTCGAGCGCCTCGGCGACCAGTTCCTCGAACTCCCCACGCGTCATCTCCAGCACAGGGCCATTGTCTGCCATGACCCATCCGTACGAGTCCCGCCGGGCACCCCGCATATCCGGCGCGTCGTATGGGCATACGGGATCAATGGCACGCGTCCCCTCCGCAGTCAGGAACCTCCCACACCGCCTCCGAAGGGTCCCGCGAGCCCTCACCCGCCGTCACCGCTCCCGCCGCCCCGCCGCCACGGCCGTCACCAGCACACTCACCGCCCGGCCGCCCCGACCCTGGAAGCGCGTCGTCGGACTCTTCGCCGTCGTCCTGCTGGGCGCCTGGCTCGGCCTGCTGATCGTGGGCAATGTGCGCGTCCCGGTCGGCCCCATGGACACGACCATGACCTTGCGCCCGTCCCTCACGGGCGGCACGAAGATCAACGTGTCCCCCCTGGGCGCCCTCGAACTCGACAGCCACCACGCCCCCGTCCGCCTCGACGTGAACGTCGACCAGCTGGACCCCGCCCGATCCCAGGCCCTCGTGGACCACCCCGAGCGCCTCTCCGGGCTCCAGGACGAAGTCACCCAGGACATCGCCCGCGGCACCGCCGACCTCGCCGTGCGCTCCGTCGTCGCCGTCGTCACCGGCGCCACCGCTCTCGGTCTCGCCGTCTACCGCCGTCCGCGCCGGGCCCTGGCCGCGGGCGGTCTCGCCCTCACCCTTCTGGCCGCGTCCGGCGGTACCGCGTACGCCACCTGGAACCCGGACTCCGTCCTCGAACCGAGGTTCTCCGGGCTGCTCTCCTCGGCGCCCTCCCTGGTCGGCAACGCCCGCAGCATCGTCACGGAGTTCGACGTCTACCAGAAGGAGCTGGCCCGCCTGGTCACCAACGTGACGAAGCTGTACGACGCCACCTCCACGCTCCCCGCCTACCAGCCCGACCCGTCCACCCTCCGGGTCCTGCACGTCTCCGACATCCATCTCAATCCCGCGAGCTGGGCGATCATCGCCTCGCTCGTCGAGCAGTACCGGGTGGACGTCATCGTCGACTCCGGAGACACCATGGACCACGGCACCGCCGCCGAGAACGGCTTCCTCGACCCCATCGAGGACCTCGGCGCCCCCTACGTCTGGGTCCGCGGCAACCACGACTCGCCCGTCACCCAGCGCTATCTCGAAGACCTCGAGAACGTCCACGTCCTGGACGACGGCCGGGCCAGAACCGTCGCGGGCCTGCGCTTCGCCGGCATCGGCGACCCTCAGTTCACCCCGGACCGCTCCACGAAACCCGGTGCCGAGCAGTCCCAGGAACTGGCGGGCGCCCGCCTGGCCTCCGCCCTGCGGGACCAGCGGGCCGCCGGCACCCCGGTCGACGTGGCCGTCGCCCATGAACCGGCGGCGGCCCGCGAGGTGGACGGCACGGTGCCCCTCGTCCTGGCCGGGCACGTCCACCGCCAGAAGACCGAGGTCATGAAGTACGGCACCCGGCTCCGCATCGAAGGCTCCACCGGCGGCAGCGGTCTGCGCGCGATCGAGGGCGAACACCCCGACCCGATCGAGACCTCGATCCTCTACTTCGACCGCGACACCCGCCGTCTCCAGGCCTGGGACTCGATCAGACTGGGCGGCCTGGGCCTGACCACGGCAGAGGTCAGCCGACACCTCCCGGAGGAGAACCAGCCGGGCGCGTCCCCGTCCGGCTCTCCCTCCGGTTCTCCCTCCGGTTCTCCGTCGGGGTCATCCACGGGATCGCCTGCCGGTTCCCCTTCCGGCTCCCCCTCCCCGCCGTCGTCCCCGCTGTTCTCCCGGCTCCCCTCTCCCACCCCCTCGGGACCCGCCCCGTAAACCGTTTTGGCGATCCCTCCCGGCATCACATATGCTTCGGACGTCCCCGACGCGCTGAGAAGCGCCCAGGCGGGCCGATAGCCCTCATCGTCTAGCGGCCTAGGACGCCGCCCTTTCAAGGCGGTAGCACGGGTTCGAATCCCGTTGGGGGCACGCACCACCCTGTGCGACACTGTCGTACGAAGCTTGGTCCTGTGGAGCAGTTTGGAGTGCTCGCCACCCTGTCAAGGTGGAGGCCGCGGGTTCAAATCCCGTCAGGACCGCTGAGGTTTCACGTGAAACCTCGTGGCTGGGTAGCTCAGTTGGTACGAGCGATCGCCTGAAAAGCGATAGGTCGCCGGTTCGACCCCGGCCCCAGCCACAACACACACCCCCTCCGGGTTCCGGAGGGGGTGTTCTCGTGCACTCACCGGTCCTGGCGGCTCGAAGTGCGGTGAGGGCCGGGCAGGCGGGCCAAAACCGTTCGCCACAGAATTCTCGAGAATGAGATCCTGGTTCCCGTATGTCCACGCACCCTGCCTCCGCCCCCTCCTCCGGCGCCCCTGCCTCCGGCACCCCTGCCTCCGGCACCCCTTCCTCCGGCGCCCCCTCCTTCGACGCCCCCTCCTCCGGCACCCCTTCCTCCAGCACCCCTTCCTTCGGCGCTCTCGCCTCTCGCCTGACCGAGCTCTCGTTGCGTGACACGCAGCGGCTCGGGCGCAGGCTCGAGGGCGCACGCAAGATCCGTAAGCCGGAGGCCAAGGCCACCGTGCTCGGCGAGATCGAGGCGGAGGCCGCCAAGGCCGAGGAGCGGATGGCCCGGCGGCGGGCACGGGTACCGGCGATCACGTATCCGGAGCAGTTGCCGGTCAGCCAGAAGAAGGACGCGATCGCCGAGGCCATCCGCGATCACCAGGTGGTGATCGTCGCGGGTGAGACGGGTTCCGGCAAGACCACGCAGATCCCGAAGATCTGCATGGAGCTGGGCCGGGGCGTCCGCGGAATGATCGGGCACACCCAGCCCCGCCGGATCGCCGCCCGCACGGTCGCGGAGCGGGTCGCGGAGGAGCTGGACACCCCCCTCGGGGAGGCCGTCGGCTGGAAGGTGCGGTTCACCGACCAGGTGAGTCCGGACGCCACCTTCGTGAAGCTGATGACCGACGGCATTCTGCTCGCCGAGATCCAGACGGACCGTGAGCTGCTCGCCTACGACACGATCATCATCGACGAGGCCCACGAGCGGTCGCTGAACATCGACTTCCTGCTGGGCTATCTCGCCCGGCTGCTGCCCAGGCGCCCGGACCTGAAGGTCGTCATCACCTCGGCGACCATCGACCCGGAGCGGTTCTCCCGGCACTTCGGCGACGCGCCGATCATCGAGGTCAGTGGTCGCACGTATCCCGTCGAGGTGCGGTACCGGCCGCTGCTCGAGGAGGACTCCGAGGACGCCGACCGCGATCAGATCACCGCGATCACGGACGCGGTCGATGAGCTGATGGCCGAGGGGCCCGGTGACATCCTGGTCTTCCTGTCCGGCGAGCGGGAGATCCGGGACACGGCGGACGCGCTGACGAAGAAGGCGTATCCCCGCGCCGGAGGTGCCGACTGGCACAGCACCGAGGTGCTGCCGCTCTACGCGCGGCTCTCGCACGCCGAGCAGCACCGTGTCTTCCAGCAGCACAGCGGCCGCAGGATCGTTCTGGCGACCAACGTCGCGGAGACGTCACTGACGGTGCCGGGCATCAAGTACGTCATCGACCCCGGGTTCGCGCGGATCTCCCGCTACAGCCACCGGACCAAGGTGCAGCGGCTGCCGATCGAGGCGGTGTCGCAGGCCAGCGCCAACCAGCGCAAGGGCCGCTGCGGGCGCACGTCGGACGGCATCTGCATCCGGCTGTACAGCGAGGACGACTTCGTCACCCGCCCTGAGTTCACGGACGCGGAGATCCTCCGTACCAACCTGGCGTCGGTCATCCTGCAGATGACGGCAGCGGGCCTCGGCGAGATCGAGAAGTTTCCCTTCATCGACCCGCCGGACCACCGGAACATCCGCGACGGCGTGCAGCTGCTCCAGGAGCTAAACGCCCTCGATCCGGCGCAGAAGGACCCCCGCAAGCGGCTGACGGAGACCGGGCGCAAGCTGGCCCAGTTGCCGGTCGACCCGCGGCTGGCGCGCATGGTGCTGGAGGCGGACCGCAACGGCTGTGTCCGCGAGGTCATGGTGATCGCGGCGGCGCTGTCCATCCAGGACCCGCGCGAGCGGCCGGCCGACAAGCAGACCCAGGCGGACCAGCAGCACGCCCGGTTCCGGGACGAGACCAGCGACTTCCTCGCCTACCTCAACCTGTGGCGCTACGTGCGGGAGCAGCAGAAGGAGCGCGGCTCGTCGTCCTTCCGGCGCATGTGCAAGCAGGAGTACCTGAACTTCCTGCGGATCCGTGAGTGGCAGGACATCTACACGCAGCTGCGCACGGTCGCCAAGCAGATGGGCATCCACCTCAACGAGGAGGACGCCCCCGGCGACCGCATCCACGTCTCCCTCCTCTCGGGCCTGCTCTCCCACATCGGGATGAAGGACGTGAAGGAGTCGAAGGACTCCGTTCAGGCCGGGCGCAAGGACGGGAACGGTCGCAAGGACGGCGGCGGGCGCGGCGAGTACGTGGGCGCCCGCAACGCCAAGTTCGCGATCTTCCCGGGTTCGGCGCTGTTCAAGAAGCAGCCGCGGTTCGTGATGTCGGCGGAGCTCGTCGAGACGTCCCGGCTGTGGGCGCGGGTCAACGCGAAGGTCGAGCCGGAGTGGGTCGAACCGCTCGCCGAGCACCTGCTGAAGCGCACGTACAGCGAGCCGCACTGGGAGAAGGACCAGGCCGCGGTGATGGCGTACGAGAAGGTCACGCTGTACGGCGTACCGATCGTCGCCCAGCGGAAGGTGAACTACGGCCGGATCGACGCCGAGGTGTCGCGTGAGCTGTTCATCCGCAACGCACTGGTCGAGGGCGACTGGCGCACGCACCACAAGTTCTTCGCGGACAACCGCAGGCTGCTCACCGAGGTCGAGGAGCTGGAGCACCGGGCGCGGCGGCGGAACATCCTGGTCGACGACGAGACCCTGTTCGACTTCTACGACCAGCGGGTGCCCGAACACGTCGTGTCGGGGGCGCACTTCGACTCGTGGTGGAAGCACAAACGGCACGAGCAGCCGGACCTCCTCGACTTCGAGCGCGAGATGCTCATCCGCGAGTCGGCCGAGGCCGTCACCAAGGCCGACTATCCGGACTCCTGGCGGCAGGGTGCCCTCACGTTCCGGGTGACGTACCAGTTCGAGCCGGGTGCGGACGCCGACGGGGTGACGGTCCATGTGCCGCTGCAGGTGCTGAACCAGGTCACGGACGAGAGCTTCGACTGGCAGATCCCGGGCCTGCGGGAGGAGGTCGTCACGGAGCTGATCCGTTCCCTCCCCAAGCCGATCCGCCGCAACTACGTGCCGGCGCCGAACTACGCGAAAACGTTCCTGGAGCGGGCGGTGCCTCTCCAGGAGCCGCTGACCACGACGATGGCCCGTGAGCTGAAGCGCATGGTCGGGGTGCCGTTCGACGCGGACGACTTCGACTGGTCCAAGGTCCCCGACCACTTGAAGATCACCTTCCGGATCGTCGACGAGCGGCGCCGGAAGATCGCCGAGGACAAGGACCTGGAGGCGCTCCGACTCCGGCTGAAGCCGAAGGCCCGCCAGGCTCTCTCCCAGGCGGCGGCCGCCACGGCCCAACGCGAGGGCGGCGAGTCGCTGGAGCGGACGGGTCTGACCGACTGGACCGTCGGCGCGCTGACCCGTGTCTTCGAGACGCGGCGGGCCGGTCAGCCGGTGAAGGCGTTCCCCGCGCTGGTCGACGACGGCGACACCGTCTCCGTACGCCTCTTCGATGCGGAGGCGGAGCAGCAGCCGGCGATGTGGAAGGGCACGCGTCGCCTGATCCTGCGCAATATCCCGGTGAACCCTGCGAAGTTCGCATCCGAGAAGTTGACGAACCCCCAGAAGCTCGCCCTGTCGGCGAATCCGCACGGTTCCATCCAGGCGCTGTTCGACGACTGCGCGATGGCGGCGGCGGACCGGCTGATCGCGGACTTCGGCGGGCCCGTGTGGGACGAGGAGTCGTACCGCAAGCTGTACGAGAAGGTGCGCGCCGAGATCGTCGACACGACCGTCCGCGCGGTGGGCCAGGTGCAGCAGGTACTGGCCGCCTGGCAGGCGTGCGAACGGCGTCTGAAGGACGTACGAAGCCCCGTGCTGCTGGCCAACCTCCAGGACGTACGCGGGCAGCTGGACGCCCTGGTGAAGCCGGGGTTCGTGACGGAGACGGGGCTGCGCCGGCTGCCGGACCTGATGCGGTACCTGGTGGCCGTGGACCGCCGCCTCCAGCAGATGCCGACGAACGTCCAGCGGGACACGGCCCGCATGGAGAAGGTCCACGAGATGCGGGACGAGTACGCCTGGCTGCTGGAACAGCTGCCCCAGGGACGGCCGGTGCCGCAGCAGGTGCTGGACATCCGCTGGATGATCGAGGAGCTCCGGGTCAGCTATTTCGCCCATGCGCTGGGCACCGCGTACCCGGTCTCGGACAAGCGGATCGTGAAGGCGATCGACGCCGCCGCTCCGTGACAGGTGCGCCACGCAGGGTGAGTTCGACCAGCGGGCCGCGGCTCCTGTACAGTCTCTTTTCGCAGCGCAAGGTAGCAATCGCACTGCGAAACCTGGTCCTGTGGAGCAGTTTGGAGTGCTCGCCACCCTGTCAAGGTGGAGGCCGCGGGTTCAAATCCCGTCAGGACCGCACAACCGAGTAGGGCCCCGTCACCGCGACGGGGCCCTTTCGCATCCCCCGCCCCAGGAGAGACCGGACCGCGCCCGCGGCGGCAGCCGCCACCGGACACAGCAGATCCCGTCAGGACCGCACGACCGAGTAGGGCTCCACCCTCGAGTGGGGCCCTACTGGCGTCCCCGGTCCCACCCCGCGCCCCTGTCGCCGGGAGGCCGCGCCTGCCCCCGCAATGGGACCCGTCTCATACGTCCCGCGCCTCCCCTCCCCGTACCCCCAGCCCTGCCCCACTGCCGACACCCGCCACTCAACGCCCCTCACCGGCCGACTGAGGGCCTTCAGGTGGCCCTGAGGGTTCGGGAGGCCCTCGCTCCGCTTCGCGCGCCTCTGCGGCCCCCTGGCGGAGGTCCGGACGGCTTGACGGGGCGGGATTCCCTGGGTACCTCAGAGAGCAGGGCCGCCCCCGGTGCGGCCACGGGAGGTGGCACATGCCGGCACCGGCCAGGCACGAGACACGGGCGTTGCTCCGCGCACACCTGTCGGCCGCCTCGTCGTTCGGGCATGCCACCCGGCACTGTCCGGTCTGCCACCGCCTGTTGCGGCTGGCCATGGACTCCGCGCCGCCCGCCACCACCGAGCGCGCCGAGCGGCCACCGCGCCTCGCCGACCCCTCACGGCCGGCCGAGTCCACGGAGCACCCTCCGGAGTGCGTCGAAGGCGAGGGCGCCCCCACCGCCTAGCCCGGTCGTCCCAACCTCCCAGCCTCCCACCCCCCGGGCCTCGCAACCGAGTTGCTCCTCATCGCACCCAACACCCGCCGCCCTAGCGCATATGCCGGTGGCCCAACAAGGCGACCGGGATGTGACGGGTGTCACCGTATGAGTTTCGGGAAGTCCGGCACTTACCCACCCCCTACAACAAGTCAATTTAATATGTGCAATTGCACTACCCTCAGAGGCCCGCACAAATCTCCGCACAGGCGACCTCACCGGCGACCTCACAGGCACCCCCCGAGGCCGGACGAGTCCGCCCACGGAACCCGCACAGGCCCGCCCACGGAACCCGCACAGGCCCCGTGGGCACCGCGCCGGCACACCACCAGGGGCGCACCGCACAAAAAAATCGCGCTGGACTCGGCGGAGTCCAGCGCGATCGACGACGCACCCGGTTCAACTGCCGGGAAAGCTCTGATCGGCTTGGGCGAGGGGCCTGTTGGGGCAGTCCCCACGTCGTGTGGAGCTAGGGGTCCGAACACCTCGGCGAGTTAGGGGACCAGCCGGTTTGTCCGGGTTATTTAGTTGTTCAGGCCTCGCTGCGCTGCTGCGGAATGCCCGCGAGCAGGGCGCGGACCTCAGCTTCGCGGTAACGGCGATGCCCGCCGAGCGTGCGGATCGACGTGAGCTTGCCGGCCTTCGCCCAACGCGTGACCGTCTTCGGGTCCACGCGGAACATGGTGGCGACCTCAGCCGGGGTCAGCAGCGGCTCGGCATCAGGGGTGCGAGCGGTCATGAGCGGCCTCCTCGGGAGAACCGAACCTTCTCGGTTCTTTCCTCTAAATTCTGCACCTTGACCCACGTTGCCCGAAATGGCGGACGCGAGTCGAGTCGGTTATAGGACGAACGGCTTGTCCTCGGCACTACAACTACACCATCCGTCCAGCCGCGTCGGCCAAACCGATGGAATTGCCCTCCCAGGTGTTCATCAGCCGCGGAAGCCGATGGACCATGCCATAGCGGACAGTCACGCGCTTGTGACGATCAGTCACAGGCGAGATCAGGAGGCACTGGACCCCCCAAAGCGTGCAATGCCGAGATTCCGCCCATAGTCGAGCACAGCAGGACGGAGGAGTCCTCCTCGGACTCCTTGTCCTATTTTGGCACGAGGGGGGGCAAGGGGCGCAAGGGCCGCGTACGTGCGGTCCGTCACCCTTGACCGGCTTGGGGCATACGCCCGGATAGGCTCGTACGTCCGATGTCCGGTCCAGGGTGACGAAACCTCAGGGCGACGACAAAACCCCAAGAAGGGCGTTTGGTCAAACGCCAGTTCGTTACCGCGGCCGGAACGGCCGACCGGGCCCTTCCCGAGCTCCACCGGAGCACCGGCCGGGTAGCGACCCTCCGTGGCCGGGCGTCAGTTGGCCGACCGCAGGTCCCGGACCGAGCGCCAGCGCTCCACCAGCCGCCCGTACGCCTCCCCCGCGGTCTCCCCGTCGCCGCGGCGCAGCGCCGCGATCCCTTCGGCCACGTCCGCCGCGGAGTGGTCGTCCTCCAGTGCGCCGGCCGGCAGGGCGTGCACCAGGCCGCCGTAATCCAGTTCGACCAGTGACCGTGGATGGAACTCCTCCAGCCAGCGCCCCACATCCACCAGGTCGTCGATCAGCGGCCCCCCGTCCATGGCGGTCCTCAGCGCCCGCAGCCCGCGTGCCACCCGACGGCGCGCCTCGACCATGGGAGTGCGGTACCGCAGGACGGGGGCCTCGCCGGTGGAACTCGCGGAACCGACGGGACCGGGGGCACCCCGGGAGCCCTCCTCGTACTCGCGTTCCTCGTCCGAGACCAGCACGAACCAGTTGATCGGCACCTGCCAGGTCGCGGTGCGGATCCACGGTCGGGCGTCGGGGTGAGCCGTCAGCCAGCGCTCGTAGTCCTCAACGGCCTGGCGCCGTACGAACGGGGGCAGGAGCGCGTCCAGGACCGGCAGGGGGAACTCCTCGGCGAGCTCCCCCAGGGCCTGCCAGCCGCGCAGCCGGGTGCGCCAGGGGCAGACGCAGACCACGCCGTCGATCTCCAGCACGAACGCGTCCTCGCTCTCCCGCGCCGGGACCGGGACCGGCGGCGTCGGCACGACGTCGGCCAGGGCCAGGCGGAGTTCGTCCTGGTAGGAGGGGAGGTCGGGGCGGCGGGCATAACGGGCCCAGTGACCGCGCTCCGGCTCGGAGAAGGCGGTCAGTGGTTCGTACACGCGCAGGTAGGCCGCGTAAGGGACGATCACCGAGGAGACCTTGGGCACGCCTGCTCCCTCCCCCGCGCACCGGCGCGAAAACCTGCGGGTCCGCCCACGGGCGCCCGGGCGGCGAACGGACGGCACGGACATACGGGCGATCCGGGCGAATCGTCGCACGGCGCTCCCACACGGAAAGCCGCGCGGGGGTGATCCTGGACACGTTGCCGCCCCCGTGGGCGGCAGGCTCTAACCTCGTGCTCACAGCCTCCGCCACCGCCCCCACAGCCACAAGCGCGGGGGAGTTTCGGGAACTGTGTCCACCCGCCGCTACTTACTCAGGAGTCACCACAGTGACCGACGTATCTGACGGCGTCCTGCACACCCTGTTCCGTTCGGAGCAGGGCGGTCACGAGCAAGTTGTGCTCTGCCAGGACCGTGCCAGTGGCCTCAAGGCCGTCATCGCCCTCCATTCCACCGCCCTGGGTCCCGCCCTCGGCGGCACGCGCTTCTACCCGTACGCGACCGAGGAGGAGGCCGTCGCCGACGCGCTGAACCTCGCGCGCGGAATGTCGTACAAGAACGCCATGGCCGGTCTCGACCACGGCGGCGGCAAGGCCGTGATCATCGGTGACCCCGCAACGGACAAGACCGAGGAGCTGCTGCTCGCCTACGGCCGGTTCGTCGCCTCGTTGGGCGGCCGGTACGTCACCGCCTGCGACGTCGGCACCTATGTCGCCGACATGGACGTCGTGGCCCGCGAGTGCCGCTGGACCACCGGCCGCTCCCCCGAGAACGGCGGCGCCGGCGACTCGTCCATCCTCACCGCGTTCGGCGTCTACCAGGGGATGCGGGCCTCGGCCCAGCACCTGTGGGGCGACCCTTCGCTGCGCGGCCGCAGGATCGGGGTGGCGGGCGTCGGCAAGGTCGGCCATCACCTGGTCGACCACCTGCGCAAGGAGGGCGCCGAGGTCGTGATCACCGACGTGCGCGAGGACGCCGTACGGCGGGTCCTGGACCGGCATCCGCAGGGTGTCACGGCCGTTGCCGACACCGAGGCGCTGATCCGCACCGAGGGCCTGGACGTGTACGCCCCGTGCGCACTGGGCGGTGCGCTGAACGACGACAGCGTGCCGGCCCTGACCGCCGCGGTGGTCTGCGGCGCCGCCAACAACCAGCTCGCCCACCCGGGTGTCGAGAAGGACCTCGCCGACCGCGGGATCCTCTACGCGCCCGACTACGTGGTGAACGCCGGCGGGGTCATCCAGGTCGCCGACGAGCTGCACGGCTTCGACTTCGACCGGTGCAGGGCGAAGGCGGCGAAGATCTTCGACACCACGCTCGCCATATTCGCACGTGCGAAGTCGGACGGGATTCCGCCGGCCGCGGCGGCCGACCGGATCGCCGAACAGCGGATGGCGGAGGCGCGCGCGTCGCGCTGAACCCCGTGCGGGAGCGGTGCGGGAGCCGTACGGGAGCCGTACGGGACAAGGCCGTGAGGCGTACGGGGTGCGTACGGGCACCTGCGTGACGCGTCAGGGCGCGCACGGGGCATGTGCGGCACGGTGGGCGGGGGCGGGCCGGTGAGTCCGCCCCCGCCCGCCGTTCGCACATTTGGCCGGTACCCGTGGAGTGCCACTTCGAGAGAACTCTCACTTCTCCCGGCGGGTCGCCCCCCGACAAGTGCTTGAAAACGCACGTGACCAGGGAGAACAGGGTGTCCCGAGGGTCCCGGACGGGGCCACGTCATGCGGGCGACGTACCGTATGGGCGTGGGCTCAGGTACCGTGGGAGCCCTACGGACCGGCCTCTCCAAGGAGAGTCCGTTCCGGACCATGAACGCGTGTCAAGACTCTGGGGCCGTCGAGCCCCGTCGTTGAGGGGGTCGAGCCATGGGGCGCGGCCGGGCCAAGGCCAAGCAGACGAAGGTCGCCCGCCAGCTGAAGTACAACAGCGGCGGGACAGACCTCGCACGCCTGGCTGAGGAGCTGGGTGCATCGCCTTCGAACACGTCACCGAATGTCAATGGTGACCCTGTTGAGGACGATGAGCAGGACGACGAGCTGTACGCACGGTACGCCGACCTCTATGAGGACGACGGTGACGAGGACGACAAGTCCCCGCCACAACGCCGTGGCGCTTGATCTTGCACTGAATCATCAACCCGGTCGGTGACTCCGGTCACCGACCGGGTTCTGTGCTGCCCGCCCACGCGGGCGGGCTCCGTACCGGGTGTGCTCGGCATGCCCGGTCTGCTTCGCATGCTCTGTGTGCCGGGTGACCGGGTGTGCCGGACGTCCGGCACACCCGGTCACCCGGCTCGCTCAGCCCGCGTAGTCACCCACCAGTTCCGCTCCCGTGGTCCGGTCGCCGCGGCCGGTGATCCTGCCGGCCACCCAGGCGTCCAGCCCTCGGTCGGCCAGCGTGGTCAGCGCCACGTCCGTGGACTCCTCCGGCACGATCGCGATCATGCCGACGCCCATGTTGAGGGTCCGCTCCAGTTCCAGGCGCTCGACCGAACCGGTGCGGCCGACGAGGTCGAAGACCGGGCCCGGGGTCCAGGTGGAGCGGTCCACGACCGCGTGCAGCCCGTCGGGGACGACACGGGCCAGGTTGGCCGCGAGGCCGCCGCCGGTGACGTGACTGAAGGCGTGCACCTCGGTGGTGGAGATCAGGGCCAGGCAGTCCAGCGAGTAGATCCGGGTGGGCTCCAGGAGCTCCTCACCGAGGGTGCGGCCCAGGTCGTCGATGTGGCTCTCCAGGGCGAGTCCGGCATGGTTCAGCAGAACGTGCCGGACCAGCGAATACCCGTTCGAGTGAAGCCCTGAGGCGGCCATGGCGATGACCGTGTCGCCCTCGCGGATGCGGTCCGGGCCGAGCAGCCGGTCGGCCTCCACGACGCCCGTGCCGGCGCCGGCGACGTCGAAGTCGTCCTCGCCCAGCAGGCCCGGGTGCTCGGCCGTCTCACCACCGACCAGGGCGCAGCCGGCCAGCACACAGCCCTCGGCGATGCCCTTGACGATCGCGGCGACCCGCTCGGGGTGGACCTTGCCCACGCAGATGTAGTCGGTCATGAACAGCGGCTCCGCGCCGCACACCACGATGTCGTCCATCACCATGGCCACCAGGTCGTGGCCGATGGTGTCGTAGACGCCCATCCGGCGGGCGATGTCGACCTTGGTGCCGACGCCGTCCGTGGCGGAGGCGAGCAGGGGACGCTCGTAGTTCTTCAGCGCGGAGACGTCGAAGAGGCCGGCGAAGCCCCCGAGGCCGCCGAGGACCTCGGGACGCCGGGTCTTCCTGACCCACTCCTTCATCAGATCGACCGCTCGGTCGCCCGCGTCGATGTCGACGCCCGCGGTCTTGTAGGACGCCGCCGCGGGGCCGGCGCCAGTGTTCTCAGACATGACTGTGAGAGCCTTCGTCTCGTTGCGGCAGGGCTTACGGGCGGCGGATCGCGTCGACCGCGGCCGGCTCGGCCGTACCGGCTGCCAGCTCGGTCTCCAGCAGCCGCTTGCCGAGGAGCTCCGGGTCGGGCAGATCCATCGGGTACTCGCCGTCGAAGCAGGCGCGGCACAGGTTCGGCTTGGCGATGGTCGTCGCCTCGATCATGCCGTCGAGGGAAATGTACGCCAGGGAGTCGGCGCCCAGCGTGGTGCCGATCTCCTCGACGGACATGCCGTTGGCGATGAGCTCGGCGCGGGTCGCGAAGTCGATGCCGAAGAAGCAGGGCCACTTAACGGGCGGCGAGGAGATCCGGATGTGCACCTCGGCGGCGCCCGCCTCACGGAGCATGCGGACCAGGGCCCGCTGGGTGTTGCCGCGCACGATCGAGTCGTCGACGACGACCAGGCGCTTGCCCTTGATGACTTCCTTGAGCGGGTTCAGCTTCAGGCGGATGCCGAGCTGCCGGATGGTCTGCGACGGCTGGATGAACGTCCGTCCGACGTACGCGTTCTTGACCAGACCGGCGCCGAAGGGGATGCCGGACGCCTCCGCGTAGCCGATGGCGGCCGGGGTGCCGGACTCCGGCGTCGCTATCACCAGGTCGGCCTCGGCGGGCGCCTCCTTGGCGAGGCGGCGGCCCATCTCCACGCGCGACAGATAGACGTTGCGTCCGGCGATGTCGGTGTCCGGGCGGGCCAGGTACACGTACTCGAAGATACAGCCCTTGGGCTTCGCTTCCGCGAATCGGGAGGAGCGCAGGCCGTTCTCGTCGATGGCGACGAACTCGCCCGGCTCGATCTCGCGCACATAGCTGGCACCGCAGATGTCGAGGGCGGCGGATTCGGAGGCCACCACCCAGCCGCGCTCCAGGCGGCCGAGGACCAGCGGGCGGATGCCCTGCGGGTCGCGGGCCGCGTACAACGTGTTCTCGTCCATGAAGACGAGGCTGAAAGCGCCCTTCACCTGGGGAAGGACCACGTGCGCGGCCTGCTCCACGGTCACCGGTTCGCCGTCGGCGGCGCGCTGGCCGGCCAGCAGGGCGGTGATCAGGTCGGTGTCGTTGGTGACCGCCGCCCTCGGGGCGCGGCCGTTCTCCTTGGGGAGTTCGGCGACCAGCTCGGCGAGCTCCGCCGTGTTGACCAGGTTGCCGTTGTGACCGAGCGCGATCGATCCCTGCGCGGTGGCGCGGAAGGTCGGCTGGGCGTTCTCCCACACGGAGGCGCCGGTGGTCGAGTAGCGGGCGTGACCGACCGCTATATGACCCTGGAGCGAACCGAGCGAGGTCTCGTCGAAGACTTGGGAAACCAGGCCCATGTCCTTGAAGACGAGGATCTGGGAGCCGTTGCTGACCGCGATACCCGCGGATTCCTGGCCCCGATGCTGGAGGGCGTAGAGCCCGAAGTACGTGAGCTTGGCGACCTCTTCGCCCGGAGCCCAGACACCGAAGACGCCGCAGGCGTCCTGGGGGCCCTTCTCTCCAGGGAGCAGGTCGTGGTTGAGTCGTCCGTCACCACGTGGCACGCCACCGAGTGTAGGCGAGATCGAGTGCTGGTCCGAATGGGGTACGCGGCCTCAGCCATGGATCACGTGGCGGCGAAGACCTCGACGGACTGACCGTTTTCGCTGGTCAGCGTCATGCTCCGGTGATCGACCCGATAGCTGAGAGTGGTGTCGAAAAGTCGCAGCAGCCGCTTCTCGGCCTTCATGAGTGAGTCTTCGCACACCATTCGGGTCGTGAGGGGCGTGCCGACGGTGATATGGCCGTCGCGGACGGTGGCGCCGGCGTTCACCTTGTTGCAGCCGAGGCTTCCGGAGACGGTGCCCTCCTTCTCGTCGAAGGTGAGGTGGGCGCGGCCCTCGGCGTCGGGGGACGTGATCTTCCACGTGGTGCCGTGCAGGGGGGTGTCCGCGCCGCCCTCGCTGAGCCGGACGGTGGTGCCGTCGCCGGCGGTGAGGGTCAGGCGGCCGTCGTTCACCCGGGCCTTCAGAGCGCCGTCCCCGAGGGTGCGGGAGAGGGTGCGTTCGAAGGTCCTGCGCGGCTCGTCGTCGCAGGCCATCAGGGTGCTGTCGATGGTGAACCGGATCCGGTCGCCGTCGAAGTCGGTCTCACCGCGGAAGTGGTTGCAGGCGTACCGCCCGCCGGTCCGGCCGTCGTCCTCGATGGTGACGTGTGCGTCGACGGGGGCGCGGAGGGTGGTGCCATCCGCGGTGATGCTGTCGACGCTCCACCTGATGCCGGTGACCGGCCGCTCGGCCTCGACCGAAGCGCTGTCCGCGCCCGCGCGTTCGTTGCCGCAGGCCGCCAGGAGCGGGACGAGCGCGGCGGTGGCCATGAGAGTCATGCGCTGCTTGTGCCCGTATGTGTACATGCCACTTCGACGGGGACGGAGGGCTTCCGGTTCCCCTCACGCCGACCGCCGTCACCTCACGCCGACCGCCGTCACCTCACGCCGACCGCCGTCACCTCACGTCATCAGTGGCAGGTACGGCCCGAGATCCGCCCGCTCCCCACTCGCGCCGACCGTGCCGCCGGCCAGCGCGTCCTGCCACGTCGTGCGTCCGGTGGCCAGGCGGATCCAGGTCAGCGGGTCGGTCTCGACGACGTTGGGCGGGGTGCCCCGGGTGTGCCTCGGCCCCTGCACGCACTGGACGACCGCGTACGGCGGGATCCGCACCTCCGTCGAGCCGCCGGGCGCCTTCGCGGCGAGCGTGTCGGCCAGCATCCGGGTGCACGCGGCCAGGGCCTGACGGTCGTGGGGGATGTCCAGGCCGGGCACGGCGGCGTTCAGGTCGTCGGTGTGGACGACGAGCTCGACGGCGCGGGTGACCAGGTGGTCGGTGAGGGTCATGGCGCCGGCGCGCATCGCGAGGACGCGGGTGTGCGGGGCGGCGGCGAGGTGCCGGGCCAGGTCCTGTCCGGTGCGGGTGAGCAGGGCGTCGAGGTCGGGGGTCGCCCCGGCGAGCTCCCGGGAGGCCTCGGCGATGGCATCGGCGTGGGCGGCTGTCGCGGAGAGGTGGTCCAGCAGAGCGAGGTCGGGCTTCGCCGGTTCGTCCCGCTCCAGGGCCCGGCCGACGCTCGCGACGGTCAGGGCCAGGTGCGCGACCAGGTCCCGTACGGTCCAGTCGCCGAGGCGGGTGGGCAGCGCGAGCTGCTCGGGGGTGAGGGCCCGGGCGGCCGCACGGACGTTCTCGAACTGGGCCAGTACGGCGGCTCGGGTCCTGGCGGGATCGTAGGAGCGGGTGCGCTTCTTGGCCGGTGGCATGGCGGCAGCCTATGCGGGGGTGACCGGTGCCGGTTCGGGAACGTCGAACACCTCGCCGCCCCGGGGGACGCCGAAGCCCCCGCCCTGACCCGGGCGGGGGCTTCGTACAGAACGAGCGTGCCGGAAGGACGGCGGTCGGTCAGGCCAGCAGGGCCGGGATCGTCGCCTCGTGCGTCTCGCGCAGTTCCTCGAGGGTGAGCGTGAACTCGCCCTGGAGCTCCACCGTGTCTCCGTCGACGACGCCGATACGCGTCGCCGGGAGGCCGCGGACACCGCACATGTCGGTGAAGCGGAGCTCCTCCGAACGCGGTACGGCCACGACCGCGCGGCCGGCCGACTCGGAGAACAGGAACGTGAACGCGTCGAGCCCGTCCGGCACGACGAGACGCGCGCCCTTGCCGCCCAGCAGCGCCGACTCGACCACGGCCTGGACCAGACCGCCGTCGGACAGGTCGTGCGCGGAGTCGATCATGCCGTCGCGGGAGGCGGAGATCAGGATCTCGCCGAGCAGCCGCTCGCGCTCCAGGTCCACCGCGGGCGGCAGGCCGCCGAGGTGGTCGTGGACGACCTGGGACCAGGCCGAGCCGCCGAACTCCTCGCGGGTGTCACCCAGCAGGTAGATCAGCTGGCCCTCCTCACGGAAGGCAGCCGGCGTGCGCCGGGCCACGTCGTCGATGACGCCGAGGACCGCGACCACCGGGGTCGGGTGGATGGCGGCCTCGCCGGTCTGGTTGTAGAGCGAGACGTTGCCGCCGGTCACCGGTGTGCCGAGCTGCAGGCAGCCGTCGGCCAGACCGCGCACGGCCTCGGCGAACTGCCACATGACGGCCGGGTCCTCGGGCGAGCCGAAGTTCAGGCAGTCGGAGACGGCGAGGGGCTTCGCGCCGGTCGTCGCCACGTTCCGGTAGGCCTCGGCGAGCGCCAGCTGCGCGCCCGTGTACGGGTCGAGCTTGGCGTACCGGCCGTTGCCGTCGGTGGCGATGGCGACGCCGAGGCCGGTCTCCTCGTCGATCCGGATCATGCCGGAGTCCTCGGGCTGGGCGAGCACGGTGTTGCCCTGCACGAAGTGGTCGTACTGCTGGGTGATCCACTGCTTGGACGCCTGGTTCGGCGAGCCGACGAGCTTCAGGACCTGGTCCTTGAGCTCCTCGGACGTCTGCGGCCGGGGCAGCTTGTTCGCGTCGTCGGCCTGGAGCGCGTCCTGCCAGTCGGGGCGGGCGTAGGGGCGCTCGTAGACCGGGCCGTCGTGGGCGACGGTGCGCGGGTCGACGTCGACGATCTTGCCGCCGTGCCAGTAGATCTCCAGGCGGTCGCCGTCGGTGACCTCACCGATGACGGTGGCGATGACGTCCCACTTCTCGCAGATCTCGAGGAAGCGGTCGACCTTCTCCGGCTCGACCACCGCGCACATGCGCTCCTGCGACTCGCTCATGAGGATTTCCTCGGGAGACAGGGTCGAGTCGCGCAGCGGTACGTCGTCGAGGGTGACGCGCATGCCGCCGGAGCCGTTGGAGGCCAGCTCGGACGTGGCGCAGGACAGGCCCGCGGCTCCCAGGTCCTGGATGCCGACGACCAGCTTCTCGCGGAAGGCCTCCAGGGTGCACTCGATGAGGAGCTTCTCCTGGAAGGGGTCGCCGACCTGCACGGCGGGACGCTTCGACGGCTTGGCGTCGTCGAAGGTCTCGGAGGCGAGGATGGACGCGCCGCCGATGCCGTCGCCGCCGGTCCGGGCCCCGTACAGGATGACCTTGTTGCCCGTGCCGGAGGCCTTGGCGAGGTGGATGTCCTCGTGCCGCATGACGCCGATGGCGCCGGCGTTGACCAGCGGGTTGCCCTGGTAGCAGGCGTCGAAGACGACCTCGCCGCCGATGTTCGGCAGGCCCAGGCAGTTGCCGTAGCCGCCGATGCCGGCGACGACGCCGGGCAGCACGCGTTTGGTGTCCGGGTGGTCGGCGGCGCCGAAGCGCAGCGGGTCCACGACGGCGACCGGGCGGGCGCCCATCGCGATGATGTCGCGGACGATGCCGCCGACGCCGGTCGCGGCGCCCTGGTACGGCTCGACGTAGGACGGGTGGTTGTGCGACTCGACCTTGAAGGTCACCGCGTAACCCTGGCCGACGTCGACGACGCCGGCGTTCTCGCCGATACCGACGAGCATCGCGTCGGACTCGGGGGCCTTCTCGCCGAACTGGCGGAGGTGGACCTTGGAGGACTTGTACGAGCAGTGCTCGGACCACATCACCGAGTACATGGCGAGCTCGGCGCCGGTCGGGCGGCGACCGAGGATCTCCACCACCCGCTCGTACTCGTCCTTCTTCAGACCGAGTTCGGCCCACGGCAGCTCGACGTCGGGGGTCTCGGCCGCGTGCTCGACCGTGTCCAGAGGCGTCCTGCTCATGCGCTTACCAGCTTCTTGAGGATCGACGTGAAGAACGGGAGGCCGTCGGTGCGGCCGGTGCCGATCAGCGGCTCGACGGCGTGCTCGGGGTGCGGCATCAGGCCGACGACGTTGCCCGCCGCGTTGGTGATGCCGGCGATGTCGTCGAGCGAGCCGTTGGGGTTGCCGTAGCCGTCGGCGGCCTCGCCGTCGGTGACGTAGCGGAAGGCGACCCGGCCCTCGGCCTCGAGTTCGTCCAGCGTACGCCGGTCGGCGACGTAGCGGCCGTCCATGTTCTTCAGCGGAATGCTGATCTCCTGCCCGGCGGTGTAGTCGCCGGTCCAGGCGGTGTCCGCGTTCTCCACCCGCAGCTTCTGGTCACGGCAGATGAAGTGCAGGTGGTCGTTGCCGAGCATGCCGCCGGGGAGCAGGTGCGCCTCGGTGAGGATCTGGAAACCGTTGCAGATACCGAGGACCGGCAGTCCCGCCTTCGCCTGCTCTATAACGGTGTCCATCACCGGCGAAAAGCGGGCGATGGCCCCGGCGCGCAGGTAGTCGCCGTAGGAGAAACCGCCGCAGAGCACCACGGCGTCGACCTGGTGGAGGTTCTTGTCCTTGTGCCACAGGGCGACCGGCTCGGCACCCGCGAGCCGGATCGCGCGCCGACTGTCACGGTCGTCGAGGCTGCCCGGGAAAGTGACGACGCCAATACGAGCGGTCACTTCACGGCCTCCGCGACTTCCTCGACCCTGACGGTGAAGTCCTCGATCACGGTGTTGGCGAGGAAGGATTCCGCAAGATCATGGATGCGGGCGAGCGCGGCCTCGTCGACCGGCCCGTCAACTTCCAGTTCGAATCGCTTTCCCTGGCGGACGTCCGAGATCCCTTCGAATCCCAACCGCGGCAGTGCGCGCTGCACCGCCTGGCCCTGGGGGTCGAGGATCTCCGGCTTGAGCATGACGTCGACTACGACGCGTGCCACTGGCACTCCCGGTGTGTGGTGCTGAGCAGGTTCCTTCAGACTACCCGCACAAAATTTCTACGCGAGTAGAGTTGGAGGAATCTACGTGACCCCGATCACGATTCGGCAACCGAGGGAGGCCTTCGGGGAAAGATCCGGGAAAGATCCACGTTCTGTTACGTATCTCTATTGCGCACAGGACACGCGGGCAGATTTAGTCGAGCTTCACAATGCAATGCCGGGCACTGTACAAATGAATTGTCATTAGCAGGCACTTTGCCCGATTACAGGCGGACAGCCGACATCTCGGCGACGCTCCGGCACGTCATCACGGACGTCACCACAGAGGTGTCGCACGAAGGGACCGATATTCGTGGCGCAGAAGGTCGTGGTCACTCTCTTTGACGACATCGACGGCTCGGAAGCGGCGGAAACGATCGCCTTCGGACTCGACGGCAAGTCGTACGAGATCGATCTGAACGAGGTCAACGCCGACGGACTGCGGAAGGCGCTCGCGCCCTACGTGGAGGCCGGCCGCAAGCGTTCCCGCTCGGGGCGGGCGTACAAGCAGACGGAGGTCGCCCCCGATCCGGCGGCCGTGCGCGCCTGGGCCCAGTCGAACCGGATGGACGTCCCCGCGCGCGGGCGGATCCCCAAGCGGGTCTACGAGGCGTTCGCCGCGGCGCGGTGAACGGACCGTGGGGCGGGGGGGCGGCCGGGCGCGGGGGCCGGGCCGCCGTAGCCGTGGCCCGCGCGGTGGGCCGCGCGCCACGACGGCCGCACCCACGGCCGGGAGAGCCGGCCACCGGCCCCTCGGAGCAGCCGACTTGCGCAGCACCCCCATTGATCAGCTAGAGTCTGGAGCACGCCGAGGGGCAAGGCCGAAAGGCCCGGCTCACGGAGTACATGCGGGTGTAGTTCAGTAGTAGAACATCCCCCTTCCAGGGGGAAGGCGCAGTGTGCAATTCCTGTCACCCGCTCTGCGTAGCTGTACCGATCGGGCGAGTCGATCAGGTAGGCTGGTGCTTGCACCGATCGGTGAAAGCCGGTCGGGAGCAATGCGGACGTAGCTCAGTTGGTAGAGCGCAACCTTGCCAAGGTTGAGGTCGCGAGTTCGAACCTCGTCGTCCGCTCGGGAATCAGACCCCGGTCCACCGGACCGGGGTCTTTTCGTGCGCTCGCATCCTCCCCGTGCGCTCGTATCCCCCGTGCACTCCGGCCTCACGTGCCGCTCCGGTCCCTCATGCCCCGTACCTCGGCCCCGGGCCCCACCGGGCTTCTGACATTTGTCATGCGCCCTGATGACAGGGCGCACTGCTGTCCGGCCGGGACGACCGGGATGATCGAAGCATGCGAGCGAACGAACACGAACACGTGATTGAGGTCACCGACCTGCGCCGTGTGTACGGGGGCGGATTCGAGGCCGTACGCGGGGTCAGTTTCTCAGCCCGGCGCGGGGAGGTCTTCGCGCTGCTCGGCACCAACGGCGCGGGCAAGACCTCCACCGTCGAACTGCTGGAAGGCCTCGCCGTGCCGACCGGCGGGCAGGTCAGGATCTTCGGGCACGACCCGTACACCGACCGTGCCGCGGTACGGCCCCGCACCGGTGTGATGCTCCAGGAAGGGGGCTTTCCCTCCGACCTGACCGTCATGGAGACCACCCGGATGTGGGCCGGCTCCGTCAGCGGCGCCCGTCCGCCGCAGGAGGTACTGCCGCTGGTCGGCCTGGCCGGCAAGGACGACGTACGGGTCAAGCAGTTGTCCGGGGGTGAGCGGCGCCGCCTCGACCTGGCCCTCGCGCTGCTCGGCGACCCCGAGGTGCTGTTCCTCGACGAGCCGACGACCGGCCTGGACGCCGAAGGGCGGCGCGACACCTGGCGGTTGGTGCGGGCACTGCGCGACAACGGCACGACCGTGCTGCTGACCACCCACTACCTGGAAGAGGCCGAGGCGCTGGCCGACCGCCTCGCGATCATGCACAAGGGGCGCATCGCCACCACCGGCACACCCGCCGAGGTGACCGCCGCGCAGCCGTCCCGGATCACCTTCGAACTGCCCCGGGGCTACTTCCCCGGCGATCTGCCGCCGCTCGACGAGCTGGGCGTGACCGGCCACGAACTGGACGGACGGACCATCAAGCTGCACACCCGCGAGTTGCAACGGGCTGCCACTCGCCTGCTGGTGTGGGCCGAGCGGACCGGTCTGGAGCTGAAGGGGCTGGACGTGCGCTCGGCGTCGCTGGAGGAGGCGTTCCTGGGCATAGCCCGTGAGGCCTCCGCGCACGAAACCCTCGAGCAGGGGGAGAGCATCACCACCGGAAAGGAGTACGCGGCATGAGCGGGACGATCGGCACGACCAAGGGGTCGGCCGGAGGAACGGCCGGGGCGGGGAGCGGGCGCAACACCGCGGCCAGTACCCCCATGGGGCGCATGCGAGCCCTCGCCCGCGCCGAATTGACGCTGCTGGGGCGCAGCAAGGGCACGCTCTTCGCCGCGCTGTTCGTGCCGCTGGTGCTGCCGGTCAGCCTCTACTCGGCGGCCGGAGAGATGAACCTCGACGAGGTGGGGCTCAGCATCGGCGCCATGATCCTGCCCGGCGCGATCGGCTTCTCCCTGCTGTTCGCCGTCTACTCGGCGCTCGTCGGCGTCTTCGTCACCCGGCGCGAGGAACTGGTGCTGAAGCGGCTGCGCACCGGCGAACTGCGGGACGTCGAGATCCTGTGCGGGGCCTCGCTGCCGTCCCTCGCGACCGGGCTGGTGCAGTCGCTGGTGCTGGCGGTGGGCTGCGCACTGCTGCTGGACGTGGCCGCGCCGCAGGCCGTCCACCTGTCCGTGCTGGGGCTGCTGCTGGGCCTGGTGCTGTGCGCGGCGCTCGCCGCCGTCACCGCGGGCTTCACCCGGACCACCGAGAGCGCGCAGGTCACCGCGATGCCGGTGGTCATGATCTCGATGCTGGGCTCCGGGATGGCGGTCCCGCTGGAGGTGCTGCCCGACCGGCTGGCCTCCTTCTGCGAACTGCTGCCCCTCACCCCCGCCGTGACCCTGTTGCGCGGCGGCTTCACGGGCAACCTGTCGGGCTCCGAGACACTGTTCGCCGTGGCGACCGGTGTGGCCTGGGTGCTGCTGGCGGTGTTCGCTGTACGCCGGTGGTTCCGCTGGGAACCGCGGCGCTGAGCCACGCGGGCACGGGGTATGGGGGCACGCGGGCACGCGGGATCAGGAGTACGTGGGCGCGAAGGCGGCCCGGAGAGCGAGGCGGGCAAGAACATGGGCAGGCCGGGCGAGGAGATACGCAGGCCGGGTCGTTGGTGGCGGCGCAAGAGCACCCCGGCGAAGGTGGAGGCGTACACCCGGTGGTCGTTCCACTTCGTGGTGCTGGTCGAGTTCATGGCGGCCGGCGGGCCGCTGCTCGGACAGCCGGCGCGGGGCGAGCGAAGCGGGGCTGGTGAGCCGGGCCCGACAGTTCTGCTGCTCCTCCTCATCGCCGGGCACTGCGCACTCTGCGCCGTGCTCGCCTCATGGTCGCTGGACTGGCACCTCGGGCGGCGGACCAGGCCGACGCGGCTGCTGTGGGCCCTCGGAACCGCCACCGCGGCCGTCGCGGCGACGGCCGTCGTGCTCACCGGCCCCGGCGGCCCTGGCGGGGCCGACCGGAGCGTCGACGATGTCGCCTTCGGGACCTTCGTGCTCGTCATGGCCTTCGGTGCGGGAACGTCCACGCTCGGCATGCGGAACCAACGTCGGGTGTTCGCCGGTGTGGCGGGTTCCGCGGCGGGCTCGGGACTGGTGGCCTTCGCCTTCGGCATACCCGGCGCCGTCGCGCTGGCCGCCGCGGTGGTGGTGCTGTTCACCGCCGGATTCCTCACCGTCACCTACGTCCTCTCCCTCTGGCTGCTCAACGTCGTCCACGAACTCGACGAGGCCCGCGAGACCCGTACCCGGCTCGCCGTCGCGGAGGAGCGGCTGCGGTTCGGCAGGGACCTGCACGACGTCATGGGCCGCAACCTCGCCGTGATCGCGCTGAAGAGCGAGCTGGCCGTCCAGCTGGCCCAGCGCGAACGGCCGGAGGCGGTGACGCAGATGGTCGAGGTGCAGCGGCTGGCGCACGAGACCCAGCGGGAGGTGCGTGAGGTCGTACGCGGCTACCGCGAGGCCGACCTGAGCAGCGAACTCGCGGGCGCGAAGGGCGTGCTGACCGCGGCCGGCATCGACTGCACGGTCACCGGCCCCGCGGTCGGGCTCCCGGCGCAGGTGCAGTCCGCACTGGGCTGGGTGGTACGGGAAGCGGCGACCAACGTGCTGCGGCACGGTGACCCGCGCTGGTGCGCGGTGGAGGTACGGGTGCTGGAGGAGCGTGCGGTGCTGACGGTGGAGAACGACGGGGCGCCGGACGGCGCCGGCGGGCCGGGCCGGGGCTCCGGCCTCATCGGACTGCGCGAGCGGCTGGCGGAGATCGGCGGCACGCTGCGGGCCGGGCCGACCGGGGACGGACGGTTCCTGCTGACGGCGGAGGTCTCGTTGCCGTCGGAAGCAGGGGCCGGAGCGGGGTCGGACCCGGACTCACCGGACTCGGACGTGCTTCCGAGCGTGGTGGAGTCCGATCGGTTCCGTACCGCAGGAACCAGAAGCGAGGTCACACCGTGACGACACCGTCCCCCTCCCCTCCCCCGTCCCCGCCCCTCCGGCTGCTGCTCGCCGACGACGAACATCTGATCCGGGGAGCGCTCGCCGCCCTGTTGTCGCTGGAGGACGACCTCCTGATCGTCGCCGAGGCGGCCACCGGTCCGGAGGCGCTGGCGATGGCACGGGCGCACGCCCCCGACGTCGCCGTACTGGATCTGCAGATGCCCGGCGCCGACGGTGTGAAGGTCGCCACATCGCTGCGGGCGGAACTCCCCGGCTGCCGCGTGCTGATCGTGACCAGTCACGGGCGTCCCGGGCACCTGAAGCGGGCCCTCGCGGCGGGGGTGCGCGGCTTCGTCCCCAAGACCGTCAGCGCACAGCACCTCGCGGAGATCATCCGCACCGTGCACGCGGGAAACCGTTATGTGGATCCCGAGTTGGCGGCCGACGCGATCGCCGCCGGTGACTCGCCGCTGACCGCGCGTGAGGCCGAGGTGCTGGAACTCGCGG
Organism: Streptomyces sp. NPDC005774; assembly: GCF_042871645.1. Classification (NCBI taxonomy): domain Bacteria; kingdom Bacillati; phylum Actinomycetota; class Actinomycetes; order Kitasatosporales; family Streptomycetaceae; genus Streptomyces; species Streptomyces sp. NPDC005774. The sequence continues at coordinate 102,313 of NZ_JBIAIV010000002.1, forward strand.
CCGACGGGGCACCGGTGGCGGAGATCGCGGAGCGGGCCGCGCTGTCCCAGGGGACCGTGCGGAACTATCTGTCGTCCGCCGCCACGAAAATCGGTGCGGAGAACCGCCACGCCGCGGCGCGACTCGCGCGTGAGCGAGGTTGGGTATAGTTGCTCTCGCGCCACGGCGCATGCGGACGTAGCTCAGTTGGTAGAGCGCAACCTTGCCAAGGTTGAGGTCGCGAGTTCGAACCTCGTCGTCCGCTCGGGCAGCAAGAAGACCCCGGTCCATCGGACCGGGGTCTTCTTCGTACGCGCCCGGCGTGAGGACCCGGCACCCGCCGGGCCCCTGCCTCGGGCCTCTGCCTCGGGTCCCGGGCCTCGGGCCTCGGGTCCCGGGCCTCGGGTCCCGGGCCTCGGGTCCCGGGCCTCGGGTCCCGGGCCTCGGGTCCCGGGCCTCGGGCCTCAGCTCCAGCCGAGGCCCGTCAGACGCTCGTACGCCTCCACGTACTTCGCCCGGGTCGCGTCCACCACATGCTGCGGCAGCGCCGGCGGGGGCTGCTCGCCCGCCCGGTCCCAGCCCGACTCGGCGGAGGTCAGCCAGTCCCGTACGTACTGCTTGTCGTACGACGGCTGCGCGTGGCCCGGCTCCCACTGCTCGGCCGGCCAGAAGCGAGAGGAGTCCGGAGTGAGCGCCTCGTCCGCCACCACCAGCGTGTCGCCGTCGAAGCCGAACTCGAACTTGGTGTCCGCGAGGATGATCCCCCGTTCCCGGGCGATGTCGCGGGCCCGGGTGTACGCGGCGAGAGTGGCCTGCCGCAGCTGCGCCGCGACGTCGGCGCCGACCTGGCGGGCGACCTCCTCGTAGGAGACGTTCTCGTCGTGCTCGCCGACGGCGGCCTTGGTGGCCGGGGTGAAGATCGGGCCGGGCAGTTCCGATCCGTCCACCAGTCCCTCGGGGAGGGCCAGGCCGCAGACCGTACGGGACTCCTGGTACTCGGCGAGACCCGAGCCGGTGAGGTAGCCGCGGGCCACGCACTCCACGGGGGCCATCCGCAGCGACTTGCAGACCAGGGTGCGGCCCGCCCAGTCGGCGGGGGCGCCCACGGGAAGTTCGGTGCTCAGGACGTGGTGCGGGACCAGGTCGGCGAGCTGGTCGAACCACCAGAGGGAGAGCTGGGTGAGGACCCTGCCCTTGTCCGGGATCTCGGTCGGCAGCACCCAGTCGTAGGCGGAGATGCGGTCACTGGCGACCATCACGAGGTCGCCCGCCTCGTTCCGGTACAGCTCGCGCACCTTTCCGGTGTGCAGATGCACCAGACCCGGAACCTGGATCGGCTCGGGCTTCTCGACGAATCCGGACACGGTTCCTCCGCGTGGTTCGGACCAACAGGGCACCCGCGGGGCTCGCACGAGGTGGGGTGGGAGACGGCGGGACAAGTACTTCCGATTGTCCCGTACGGGCGGTCGCCCCCGCTGGTCGGGGCGGTTGCGGCGGGTCGGGGCGGGGGCAGAGGCCGTCGGGCGGTGACGGTGACGGCCGGTCGGGCGATGGCGGGCGGTTGGCCGGTCGGCCGGTGGCGTGCGCCGGACAGCCAGAACGTCGGCAGGCCGGGTCAGTCGCTCTTGCAGATGCGGTCGAGGAGGTTGGCGGTGGCGCGCTGGATGCGCGGGTCGGTCCGGCCGGGGCGGCCCAGGGCCGGGGACCAGGCGAGCGTGCCCGACGCGAAGACCCATGCCCCGGAGGGCGCCCGGTAGAGCGAGGTCTCCTGGTGCCGTCCGGTACCCGCCCCGTCGGTGTACGGGGAGTGGGCGAGCAGCACCCGCTCCTCGTGCTCGGGCAGCGGGGTGCGCGGGAAGTAACGGTCTGCCCCGGCCGCGACCAGCCCTTCGATCGCTTCGCCCTCGAAGGTCCCGGTCGCCTCCCACAGCCAGTGGCCGGCGTTGCGCACGATCAGCGGATGCGGCTCGGGGACCCGGCCCGCGTACTGGACGCCGATCAGCTGCTGCTCCGCGCGGTCCGCCTCCCGCCACAGCGTCGCCCTGCCCGGCACCCTGCGGTCCTGGGTCCTGCGGTCCTGGGTTCCGCGGTCCGGGCCCCGGCGTCTGCCGCTGCGACTTCGGCAGGTCAGCAGACGGTCGGGGACCCCGGACGGGGAGGGCGCGAGTTCCACCTGCCCGTACAGCGTCCGGGCGGAGAGGAAGACCAGGGAGGTGCCGTACTCACGGGCGTGTTCCGCGGTACCGCGCATGGCCTGGGACCAGTACGCGTCGGGGCCGGGGAAGAGGAGGCCCCTGTACCGGGTGGGGTCGACCCGGCCGGCGTGCAGGTCACGGGCGTCGGCATAGGCGAGGTCGTAGCCGTAGCGCTCGGCCCAACGGATGACGTCGTAGGCGTGAGAGGCGGCCGGAGGCAGACCGGCGCCCGCGTACGGGCGGTCGAAGGAGACGGTGGTCGCGGAGTCGGAGTGGGGGCCGATGTCGGAGTGGAGGTCGCTGTCGCTCTCGCCGAGCAGCCGGCCGTCCCCGCCCTCGTTCCCGTCCCCGTCCCCGTTCCCGTCCCCGGGCTGGTGGAGGGCCCCACTGGTCGTGTGGGTTCCGCCCGTCCCGCCGTCCTCCGGATAGCGGTTGTGAAGCTGCCAGGTGATGTCGGGCAGGACAAGGAGCAGGTCGGCCGGGCGGCGGTCACGGACCGTGAAGGGGATCCGGGCTCGGTTGCGGCCGTCGGCGGTGGTCAGAACGGCCACATAGGCGCCGACGCGCCAGTCCGACGGGACCGGCAGCCGCCAGGACAGCCACCAGTGATGGCAGGAGACCGTACGGTCGGCGGTGAGCGGCGGGGACTGCGCGATGCCGGCGAGGCGCGGGCTGGACATGATCCGGGTGGCGCCCTGCCCGTCGTAGTGGCCGACGCGATGGACGTCGACGCGGAACTCCTGGGGCGGGTCGACGGTGATGTGGAAGTCGATCGCCTCTCCGGGTGCCACCCCGCCGGTGGAACTGAACCCCTCGATCCGGCAGTGACCCTGCTGCGCACCCATGGTGGCTCCCCTCCCGCAGGCCCCGTCGCTGACGGTCAGCAATGTGCTTGTCGTATGTCGCAAGCCCTGGCCGAGGAGCGCGAACGGCCCAAGCACATCACATTACGCATGCACCGTGTCACCCTTCGTCGCGAATCGGCCACAAGCGGAAGGGCTGGTTCCGGGACAGTCCGGAGGGGACGGAAGGAACGGAGGGGAAGTATTGAGTGCCTGGGCCGGCTCCGGCACTCCGGCTCTTCGGCCGTCCCGCTTCCCGCCTTCCCGCCCGGCCTGCTCAGACGAGCCGGACCGGCTTCTCCGGGCGTATGCCCTGCCGGGCCAGCCACAGGCGCAGGGCCGTGGGATCGCCGTCCTCGATCAGCGTCATGACCTGGGCGGGCAGGTCCGTGACGCGTACGCCTCCCACGAGGAGAGCCGGTCCGTCGAGCCAGTCGAGTCCGGGGGTCGCGCCCGTGGTGTCCATGGCCGCGCAGCAGACCATCGCAGTGATGTGGTCGGCGAGCAGTTCGCGTCCGGTACGCGGGGGCTGGAGGGGCAGCAGGGGCAGCGCCCGGTCGTCCCAGAGAGAAGCGGGGTCGGCCGGCGCGGCCGGCAGGGCCTGGGCGGTCAGCGCGCCCGGAGCCGTCGAAGCCGTCGAAGCGCTCGCGGCCGAGGCGGCTCGCGCGGCGGCCGCCGCGCCCTCACGGGCCACTTCGGCGCTGATAAGGGCGGCCAGGGCCGCGCTGCGCGGGGTGGTACCGACGAGGTCCTCGTCGTCGCCCGGGTCGGCTCCGGCGACGGGGGCGGCTTCTCGTTCCCCGCCCGCCCCGCGTCCTCCGCCGGCGGGCGGGGACGCGTGCGGAGGCCGTTTCGCGCGGGAGTCCGGTTCCGGACGTGAATCCTGGCGCGGGTCCGAATCCGGGCCGGGGCCCGTCAGGTGGTCGAGAACACGGGAGAGCGTCGGACCGTCGGGACCCCGGCTCTCCGCCCCGACGCCGGGACGTACGCCGAGGGTGTCCAGGACGCGGTGGAGGCGGGCCGCGTCCGTACGCCACTTACGGTCGACGACCTCCTCCGGGTAGTCGCCCCAGTGGACCGGCGACCAGTCCGGTCCGCGCCCGGCGGGGCCGCCGTGGAAGAGGCGGGCGGCGAGGAGGGAGGTGGCCTCGTCCACCGTGCCGGGCTCCTCGAGCAGGTCGCAGGCGGGACGCTCGCCGAGGCGGGAGGCGAATCCCTCGGCCAGCCGGTCCCGGCGGGACAGTTCGGTGAGCGCGGCCACCACCCCCGCGTTGAGCCGCGAGGGCCAGCGGCCCATCCGCCAGGCGGGCAGCGCGACCCGGGTGAGCAGCCGGTCCCAGCCCGCGTACGCCAGTCCCACCTGCTCCTGGGCGACGATCCGCAGTCCGTAGTCCACCGCCTGGGCACGCTCGGCCGCCGCCGCGGCGACCCCGCGCTCCATCTCCGCGGCATGGTCCCGGCATCTGCGCAGCAGCACCCGCGCGACCCAGCCGACGCCCGCGAACACCGCGCGGAACAGCGGCCCGCGGCGGTGCTCCGAGGTCACGGCCACCGCCGCGTCGAGACCGCGGACGAAGCGCCGGGCGGCGGCTATGTCCGGGTGTGCCGAAGGCCCCGTACCGGCGACGACCGGTGCGAGGACCGCGCGCAGCTCGCCGACCCGCATCCACCACAGGAACGGGGAGCCGATCACCAGCACGGGCGCGGCGACGGCCCGGCGATGCGGGTGCCGGCCCACGTCCGCCATGTCGCCGTGCTCCTCGGCGGGCGGGGTGCGGCTGTGCGCCGGGTGGGTGCGGTCCTCCAGCCAGCTGTCGCAGTCGGGGGTGAGCGCTATCGCGGACGGAACGGGGACGGCCAGCCGGTCGGCGAGGTCGCGCACCATCCGGTACAGGTCCGGGGCGGACTCCTCGGCGATCGTGACCGTCGGGCTCATGGCGGGCCGGGCACGGGCGATGACCAGGGCGACCCCGGCGGCGGCGAGCAGGACCAGCACCGCGAGCGGCGTGAGCGTCCAGCGGGCGATGTCCCAGCCGGGGCCGGTGAAATGGCCGGTGGGGGCGCCGACCAGCAGGATCACGGCACCGGCCGCGGGCAGCAGGGCGACGGCCAGTGCTCTGCCGCGCAGGCGCAGCACCGCGAGCGCCCGTGAACGCGCGGCCCGCGCGCCCGCCTCACTGCTCATGCCGCCTCCGCTCATGACCCGCCTTACCCCCCTCCCGACGGTTCTGACGCTGTCCCGGCGTTGCCCACTCCCCCACTGTGGCACCCGCCACTGACATCGCAATGCCGGTGGGCCAAGTGCGCGGAACGCCTGCGCGGCACCCTAGTTGGGGCTCCGGCCCTCGTCAGCCGGATAGCGCATCGGTCACTCGATGGAATGGCTCAGGGGAAAGGTGGATGACGGACGGCAAAGATCGGGCCCCGGATCCTGAGACGGATCCGAGGCCCCTGAGGTTCAGTGCCGTTCGCGGCGCGGCCCGACAGCACCCGCACGGTCGGCCCGCGCCAGCCGCGCGAGCCACCGCCGAGCGGCAGGGGCGCACGGTCGGCCCGCGCGGGCCCGCGCAAGAGCCTTTACGCGGTCTTCGCCGCCTCGGCCGCTTCCGCGGCGATGTCCGTACGGTGCTGGGATCCGTCGAGGCGGATACGGGCCACCGCGCGGTAGGCACGGGTGCGGGCCTCGGTGAGGTCCTCGCCGGTCGCCGTGACGGACAGCACCCGGCCGCCCGCGCTGACGGTCGCGTCGCCCTCGCGCTTCGTCCCCGCGTGCAGCACGTACGCGTGCGGGGCGTCCTGCGCGGCGACCTCGTCCAGGCCGGTGACGGGGTCGCCGGTGCGCGGAGCGCCGGGGTAGTTGTGCGAGGCGACGACGACCGTGACGGCGGCGTCGTCGCTCCAGCGCAGCGGCTCCAGATCGGCGAGGTTGCCGGTGGCGGCGGCCATCAGCACCCCGGCCAGCGGAGTCTTCAGACGGGCCAGCACGACCTGCGTCTCGGGGTCGCCGAAACGGGCGTTGAACTCGATCACGCGGACGCCGCGCGAGGTGATCGCGAGACCCGCGTAGAGCAGACCGGAGAACGGGGTCCCGCGCCGCCGCAGCTCGTCGACGGTCGGCTGGAGCACCGACTGCATGACCTCGTCGACCAGCTTCGGGTCGGCCCACGGCAGCGGGGAGTACGCCCCCATGCCGCCGGTGTTGGGGCCCGCGTCGCCGTCCAGCGCGCGCTTGAAGTCCTGGGCGGGCTGGAGGGGCAGCACGCTCACGCCGTCGGTCACGGCGAAGAGGGAGACCTCGGGGCCGTCCAGGTACTCCTCGATGACCACCTGCCTGCAGGCGTCGGCGTGCGCCTTGGCCGCCTCGATGTCGTCGGTGACGACCACGCCCTTGCCGGCGGCGAGGCCGTCGTCCTTGACGACGTACGGTGCACCGAAGGCGTCGAGGGCCTCGGCGGCCTCGACGGGGGTCGTGCAGACGTACGACCGTGCCGTGGGCACGCCGGCTCCCGCCATGACGTCCTTCGCGAAGGCCTTGGAGCCCTCGAGCCGCGCGGCCTCCTTCGAGGGGCCGAAGGCGGGGATGCCCGCGTCGCGCACGGCGTCGGCGACACCGGCGACGAGGGGGGCCTCCGGGCCGACCACCACGAGGTCCGCGCCGAGCCGTGTGGCCAGCGCGGACACGGCCGCACCGTCCAGGGCGTCGACCCGGTGCAGCTCGGCGACCTCGGCGATACCGGCGTTGCCGGGGGCGCAGTGCAGCGCGGTGACGTCGGGATCGAGGGACAGGGAACGGCACAGGGCGTGTTCGCGGGCACCGCTGCCGATGACGAGGACCTTCACGGGGGTCAGCCTAACGGGAACCGGAGGTTCGTTTTGTACGGGCTTCCGAAGGACCGGGCCGAACCTGTTCGTGGCTTCCTCCAACCCGGACGCCGGCCGGGCAGGCCCCACCCGGGTCACCGGGCCGCTGTCGCCGGGTCGCTGCCACCGGTTCTCTGTCGCCGGTTCCCTGTCGCCGGGCGCTCTACTCGTTCGTGATCTCCTCGACCACCGTCGCGCCGAGTTCCCGGACGATCAGCTCCTTCCCGGAGAGGGCGGACTCGTCCAGGTCGGGATCGTCGTCCTCCGGGATGTCGTCCTCGGGGGAGACGGGGGGCGGCGGCTCCGGGGCATAGGGCCGGGACGCCGGGCCGGGGGCAGGCGCGCGTGCGGAGGAGGCCGTCGGGGCGCCGCCCGACCGTTCGGAGGCGGGAGGACCGGCCGCGGCAGCCGGGCTCCCTGAAGCCCCCGAAGGGCCCGACGGCTGGGAGGCGCCGGGGCGCTGACCGGCACTGCCGCCCGCACCCCCGTACCCGCCGCCCGTGCCTCCGGCGCCACTGCCGGAGCCGTACCCCGCACCACCGCTGTAGCCGCCGACCGGGGCCGGAGCCGCCGCACCGCCCCCGGAGGGGTCGATCACGGACTCGATCCTCCACTGCACGTTGAACTGCTCGGCCAGCGACTGCCGCAGCACGTCCTCACTGCCGCTGCTCAGGAAGTTGTCCCGCGCGCCGGAGTTCACGAAGCCGATCTGGAGGGTCGTCCCGTCGAACCCGGTCACCTGGGCGTTCTGGCTGAGCAGGATCCAGGTGAAGCGCCGACGGTTCTTGACCACTTCCAGGATGTTCGGCCAGAGCGTCCGGGGGTCGAGCCCGCTGCCGCCTCCTCCGGAAGGTGCGGGGGCCGACGGGGGCGCGGACGCGAAGGCGGGTGCGGGCGCCGGGGTGGGGGCGGGGGCGCTCGGAGCGGCCGGAGCCTGTCCTCCTCCCGCCGCGGCAGCCGTGGGCCAGCCACCGGGCCGCCGGCCGCCCCCGGCGGAGGCGGCGGTGGGCCAGGCACCGGGAGCCGGCGCACTGGGCGGTGCGGGCGCACTCGGCGCCGCGGCCGGAGCCTGAACCGGAGCTGCCGGAGCCGGTGCAGGAGGTGCAGGCGCAGGTACAGATGCAGGCGCAGGTGCCGCGACCGGAGGTTGCTGAGCCGCGGCAGCCTCCGCCCCCGGCCCCTGCACGGGCTGCTGAGGCTGATCGGGCCCGGGCACCCCCTGCCCCCGTACCGCCGCCCGGGCCGCGGCCGGACCGCCCCCCGGCGGAACCGGCGCCGTCGGCCGGCTCCCCTGCGCAACCGGAGTCCCCGCACCACCGCCGTGCCCCTCGGCCTCAGGCACGTACCCCATGGCGGGCACACCGGCTGCGGAGCCGCCCGCCGAGAAATTCACACCGCGCTCGATCCGGTCCAGGCGGGCCATGACCGACCGCTCGTCGCCGTACGCGGCGGGCAGCAGCACACGCGCGCAGATCAGCTCGAGCTGGAGCCGGGGCGAGGTGGCGCCCCGCATCTCGGTGAGCCCCTCGTTGACGAGGTCGGCGGCACGGCTGAGCTCGGCGGCGCCGAAGACGCCGGCCTGGGCCTGCATCCGCTCGACGACATCGGCGGGAACGTCGATGAGCCCCTTCTCCGCGGCGTCCGGAACCGCGGCGAGGATCACCAGGTCCCGGAGCCGCTCGAGCAGGTCGGTGACGAACCGCCGCGGGTCGTTGCCCCCCTCGATCACACGGTCGACGACCTCGAAGGCCGCGGCACCGTCCCCCGTGGCGAAGGCCTCGACCACGGAGTCGAGCAGCGAGCCGTCCGTGTACCCGAGCAGGGAGGTGGCCATGGCGTACGTCACACCGTCGGAACCGGCACTCGCGAGCAGCTGGTCCATGACGGACATGGAGTCACGCACGGAACCCGCGCCGGCCCGCACGACGAGCGGCAGCACTCCCTCCTCGACGTGGCTGTTCTCCTGCTCGCACACCTCGCCGAGGTAGTCCCTCAGGACCCCGGGCGGCACCAGCCGGAACGGATAGTGGTGCGTACGCGACCGGATCGTCCCGATGACCTTCTCGGGCTCGGTGGTCGCGAAGATGAACTTCAGATGCTCCGGGGGCTCCTCGACGACCTTGAGCAGGGCGTTGAAGCCCTGTGGGGAGACCATGTGGGCCTCGTCGATGATGTAGATCTTGTAGCGGCTGCCGGCAGGCCCGAAGAACGCCTTCTCGCGCAGGTCACGGGCGTCGTCCACACCACCGTGGGAGGCGGCGTCGATCTCGATGACATCGATCGATCCGGGCCCGTTGCGTGCGAGGTCCTGACAGGACTGGCACTGACCGCACGGCGTCGGCGTAGGACCCTGCTCGCAGTTCAGGCACCGGGCGAGGATGCGCGCGCTGGTCGTCTTGCCACAGCCTCGCGGACCACTGAACAGGTACGCGTGATTGACCCGGTTGTTCCGCAGCGCCTGCTGCAACGGGTCGGTGACATGCTCCTGCCCGATGACCTCGGCGAACGACTCCGGGCGATAACGGCGGTACAGCGCGAGAGACGACACGACTACGAGGTTATAGGCGCCCACCGACAACCCACCCCGCCCCGCCCCGCGACGGAGAGGGACGGCACACGAAAGCGCCCCCCACGCACCCGCCAGAGCCGACCTACCCTTGCTGCCTTCCGGCCCTGGGGGAGTTCAGTCAGATAGCGCCGCGTGAGGGGCTGCGCAAAGGCTACCCCATGTCGCGGGGGAGAACGAGTTCGCGAGCACTCCTCCCGGTCATGTAATGTTCCTCGCGGAGGATTCGCCTAGTGGCCTAGGGCGCACGCTTGGAAAGCGTGTTGGGGGCAACCCCTCAAGGGTTCGAATCCCTTATCCTCCGCCAGTGCCTCACCGGGCACGAAATCGAAGGGCCCCGCAGCTTGCTGCGGGGCCCTTCGACGTTGATGCTCTCAGTTTTGGTCTCAGTCACGACTATCGCCCACTGAGGGCGGCCCGGCACGGGCCCAGTACATGGCGGTTTCCGCCGGTAGCAACGTGTCAGCTGGCCGCAGGCGGAGCGCGGCCCGAGCTCCCAGGGCGGGCATCCCAGCGCGGAAGGGGAGGCAGCCCGCTCTACGCCCGATGCCCCCACTCGCCCCGGACCACGTGGCGCATCACCACTCTCCTCGGGGAGAACAGGCAGCGGTCAAGCGGCGGCCACCGGGAGGCCGTGGCCGGAGGCGAGCTTCTGCGGGCGGGCGGCCGGATCCTGGGGGCCGAGTGCCACCAGCGCCCCCAGAGCGCTGAGCCTTCGGCTGGAGGACCAGATGTTGGTCGTCGGCGGCTGGAGCGACATTACGGCGATGCCTCCGGTGGCGAACGGTGCCGGGTCGAGGTAGGCCATGCCGCCGACCCCGCACACATACGCGCGGGCGCCGGTCACGGCGGAGAGGTCGGCGAGCCGCTGGGAGCGGCCCGGCCGGGAGGGCAGATCGCTGCTGGTGAGGATCTGGCCCTGCCAGCGGAGCAGGTCCAGCGGCAGGCGGGTGGAGGCTGCGGCGACGGCAGCGGTCCTGCCGGTGCCAAAGGCGTCCAGCACCGGGTTCAGGACCCGGGTGAGGGCCGGCCAGTGTGGGCTCGCTCCGTAGTGCTGCCGCAGCATCCCCGCGGTCTTCCGGCGGGCCCGGTCGGGATCGTCGATCAACGCGTCCCGGATGAGAGTCGGCCGCCCGTGGGGAAGGCGGCTGGGGACGGTGAGCCACTGCCGACGGTTCGGTTCGTCGAGGGCTCCGAGTCGGAGCCCGTAACAAGAACAGATGTGTACACGGAGCCGTTCTCATGTTGCTGCCGGCCGTCGTCTCCGTGGGTGCGGCGCTGCTCTTCGATGCCTGAGGGAATGCAAGGGCGTACGGGCCGGCTTTCCGCCCCCGGCGTTCGGATCCTGGGCGTCGACTACACGGCGACGAGGCGCACTCTGTCGCCGCAGAGCTTCGCCATGTCGTCGATGCCCGAGGTGAGCATGACGACCGGGCGGCGCTGCCGCAGCGCCATCTCGGCGACGGCAGCGTCGATGGCGTACTTGTGACCATGCAGTCCAGCGTTGATCAGTATGGCCGGGCATCTGGAGCGCAAGGCCACCAAAATCACACGCCCCGCTCAACGTCCTCGAGGACGCCGGTCTCCGTCCCGGAACGCCGATGCCTTCCGCGACAACCGTCCCACGTGCAAAAGGCACCGGTAAGGAATGCGATACCGCGAGTACGGTCTCTTGCTATGGCGACGAAGAAGGTGACGGTGACGATTCCCGAGGATCTCCTGGACGAGATCCGTGCGGAGGCGGCAGAACGGGGCCTGCCGGCGTACGTCGCCGAGGCGCTGCGCTTCAAGCGCGACCGGGACCGGCTGCGGGAACTGTCGGACTGGCTGCAGGAGGAACACGGTCCCCTCACCGAAGAAGAGCGCACCACGGCGTTCGAGGAGTTGGAGGACCTCGGCGCCGAGCACGAGCGCCGGCACGCCACCGGCACGCACGGCGCCGGAGAGGCCGCGTGAAGAAGCGGTCCGGTGACCCCGGGCAGCGGCCGCTGCGCGTCTTCGTACTCGACTGCGAAGCCCTGTCCCTGGCCGTGCGCGGCGACCGGAAGATGATCGCGTGGCTCGACCTCGCAGCCCGGGGCGAAGCCGAGGTGCTCACGTCTCCGATGACGCTGGTCGAGGCGTACGACGGCAGAACGACCGAGCAGCGCTGGGACTGGGTGCTCTCCCGGCTCGAAGTCGCTGACATCGGGAAGGACGAGGCCCGCCAGGCCCGCCGCCTGCTGGCGGATGCCAAGCTGCACGGCCCCAAGCACGCGATCGACGCGATACTCGCCGTCATCGCGCGCCGGCAGAAGGGGCAGGTCACCGTCTTCACCTCCGATGTGGACGACCTGGAGAGGCTGGTTCCGGAGTCGATCGTCGTCAAGAAGGTGTGACCCGGGTCTCTGGTCTCGGTTCTGGTCTCCTTCACCTCAGTCCAGTGCCGTTCACCATCTGTCCGACGTCCGGCTCCGCCCCAGGTCAGGACACTCCCGTCCGCCGAACCCAGGGGGAACACCAAGGGGGACGACACCATGGGGTCGCCCGCGTCGAACGCCTCCGGCACACCCGCGAGCCCATCGCCTCCGGTGAGTCGGCAGACCACCGCTCACGGCTGGACGCATGGGCGAGAATTGGGAATGAGGCAGGGGAACCGGACAGGAGAGCGTTTGTGGCCACACCGCGGATCGACTACCGGGCGTTGTTCACCGTGATGCCCAGCCCTTGTCTGGTGCTGGACCCCGACCTGGTGATCGTCGAGGCCAACGAGGCCTATCTGCGGGTCACGGACCGGACCCGGGAAGAGCTGCTCGGCCGGTACCTCTTCGTCGCCTACCCGGACAATCCGGCAGATCCGGACGCTGACGGGGTGCACAATCTGCAGGCCTCCCTGCAGCGGGTCGTCCGCTCGAAGGAACCGGACACGATAGCGGTGCAGAAGTACGACATCCCGGTCTCCGGCCGTCCGGGAGTGTTCCAGGAGAAGTGGTGGTCGCCCGTCAACACACCCGTCCTCGGAGCTGACGGAGAGGTGCGGTGGATCATCCACCGGGTGGAGGACATGACCGAGTTCGTGCTGACCCGCCCCCTCCACCTCAGGCCGGACGACCTGAGCGGGGAGCACAAGGCGATGGAGGCCGAACTGTTCACGCGGGCGCAGGAACTCCAGGGCCTCAACGAGGAACTCCGCGAAGCCCACGACCGGGAACGCCGTACTGCCCTCGCCCTCCAGGAAGTCATGCTGCGCTCTCCGGACCTGGCCGGCCATCGCGAGATCGCCGTGCGCTACCTGCCCGCCACCCGATCCCTCAATGTCTGCGGCGACTGGTACGACGTGGTGGACCTGTCCGACGACCGGTTCACCGTCGCGGTCGGCGACGTGGTCGGCCACGGCCTGGAGGCCGCCGCCGTCATGGGCATGCTCCGCAGCGCCCTGTCCGCCGCCGTCCGCGCCATCGACGAACCCGGCAAAGCGATGGACGTCCTGAGCCGGTACGCCCGCACCTTCGAAGACGCGCTGGCCACGACCGCGGCCAAGGCCGTCGTCGACACCCGCCACCAGCGCATCACCTACACCAGCGCCGGCCACCCCCCGCCCCTCCTGGCCCGGCCGGACGGCACCGTCGTCCTGCTCGACGAGGCCACCGACCCTCCCCTGGGCGTCCTTACCGACCTCAGCACCCCGCGCCCCCAGGCCACGGTGCCCTACACCCCGGGCGACACCCTCGTGCTCTACACCGACGGACTCATCGAACGCCGCGGCGAGGACATCGACGCCGGCCTGCACCGCCTCACCGATGCCCTCGGCCATCACACGTCCCTCAGCCCCGACCAACTGGCCGACACCCTGCTCACCCGCCTCGGCGTGGCCGACGGCGGACGAGACGACGTGGCTCTGATCGTCGTCCGCCTGTAAACCTGCCTCTGCCCGCTCGGCGCCATGAGGTTCCACATCTCATGGACTGCATCGATGCCTTCGAGGGCATGCTCCAGCGGCCAGGGCCGCGACTCCGGCCAGAACGAGCCTCTTCGTACTCATCCGTTCTCCAGGCGGATCGCTGCGCTCACACGTCATCGACCGGCCGGAGCCCCGGCCGTCGCGTGGGGAGCCGCGGGCGTCCGCCGGGGGCCATGGGGCGGCCGGCGGGAACGGCACCGGGCGGGAACGGCACCGAGGAGGAAATGAAAACGTCCCGTCAGGAGAGAACCCTTCTCTCCAGAACGGGTAAAGTGAGAGTAAACTACGGAATAGACAATTGCGGCGAGGGTCGCACCACCCCGTCTCCGCTCGTTCGGCAGTTTTTCCTCCCGCAGGGGTACCGCGATCCTCCCCTGTCGGGGTCCAATGGTGGGGCCCAGCCCTTCGCGCCCGCGCCGGCCGGAAGAGGTACCCAATGGATCTGTGGCTGATCTGGTTGATCATCGCAGCCGTGCTGGCTGTGGCGGAGATCTTCACCCTCACCGCTGCGCTCGGAATGCTGAGTGCCGCCGCACTGGTCACGGCGGGGTGCGCCGCGCTGGGGCTTTCGCCGCCCTTCCAGCTCCTGGTGTTCGCCGTCGTCGCCACCGTCACCGTGCTGTTCGTGCGCCCCCTCGCAGTGCGTCACGTGCTCCAGCCCCAGGTGGCGCGATTCGGTATAGACGCGCTGGTCGGCAAGGCCGCCTACGTCGTCTCGGAGGTGTCGGGCCTGGGCGGCAGGGTGCGTATCGACGGTGAGGAGTGGACGGCCCGCGCCTATGACGAGACGCTGGTGATTCCTCCCGGCAAGACCGTCGACGTCATAGAGATCAGTGGCACCACAGCTTTCGTCTACCCCCGGGACTGAAAACATGGAGACCTCTGCGTTCCTCATCGCCGGTCTGATCATCGCGCTGTTCGCGATCTTCACCGTGGTGCGGGCGGTGCGCATCGTTCCACAGGCGCGCGCTCGTAATGTCGAGCGGCTCGGCCGTTACCATCGCACGCTGAATCCCGGCCTCAACCTCGTCATTCCCTACATCGATCGCGTTCACCCGGTGATCGACCTGCGGGAACAGGTCGTTTCCTTCAAACCGCAGCCGGTCATCACCGAGGACAACCTGGTCGTCGAGATCGACACCGTCCTGTACTTCCAGGTCACCGACGCGCGAGCGGCCTTCTACGAGATCGCGAACTTCCTTCAGGCCGTCGAGCAGCTGACCGTCACCACCTTGCGCAACGTCGTCGGCTCCATGGACCTGGAGAAGACGCTCACCTCACGCGACACCATCAACAGCCAGCTCCGCGGCGTGCTGGACGAAGCCACCGGCAAGTGGGGGCTGCGGGTCAACCGGGTGGAGATCAAGGCCATCGACCCCCCGCAGACCATCAAGGACGCGATGCAGAAGCAGATGCGCGCCGAGCGGGACAAACGGGCCGCGGTCCTCGGGGCCGAGGGACAGCGCCAATCCCAGATCCTCACCGCCGAAGGCGACAAACAGGCCGCCGTCCTGCGCGCGGAGGGCAACCGTACCGCTGCGATCCTGCAGGCCGAGGGCCAGTCCCGGGCCATCGACGAGGTCTTCCAGGCCGTGCACCGCAACGACCCCGACCCCAAGCTGCTCGCCTACCAGTACCTCCAGACACTGCCGCAGCTCGCGCAGGGGTCGGGCAACAACTTCTGGGTGATTCCGAGCGAGATCACCTCAGCACTCCAGGGCGTGTCCCAAGCCTTCACCGAACAACTGCCCCGGTCGCCGGCCACCCGCGAGAAACCTGTCGACGACGACATGGCCGTCCAGGCCGCCCACGACACGGCGCAGGCCGAAGAAGCCGCCGCCGAGGCGGTCGCCGACGCCGCCAAGACCGACGGCACCCTCCCGAAGGCCCTTCCGTCCGATCCGCCCCGCTGACGGCCTGACAGCCCGCAGCCCCCGTACCGGTGTGCACGGGGGCTGCTGGCTGTCGTAGCCGCGGGGCGGCCGGCGTCTCCCGGCGTCAGGACGGGGGCCCCCGCTCGAGCGGAGCCGGGAGACTCCGACGAGCCGACGAGGCCGGTTCCGGGCACCGGCGTCCCACCCGTGTTACCGTGAAGAGTTGCAGTTTTGGTTACCAGAGGCTTGTGAGTGCTCTTCCGACCTTCCGTCGACGAGCACTCTTTTTTCGTCCCTGGGAGGCTTCGCGGCTTCCCCGGGATTACAGCCGGCTGAATCATTGTTGCGACCACGGGTCCACAAGGTGTGGACCCCGGGCACTGCCCAAAAGGAGATACAGCATGGCATCTGGCACCGTGAAGTGGTTCAACTCGGAAAAGGGCTTCGGCTTCATCGAGCAGGACGGCGGCGGCCCCGACGTCTTCGCCCACTACTCGAACATCGCCAGCTCCGGCTTCCGTGAGCTTCAGGAAGGCCAGAAGGTTACCTTCGACGTCACGCAGGGCCAGAAGGGCCCGCAGGCCGAGAACATCGTTCCCGCCTGACGCGTACGCTGACACCGGCGTCGGTATCCGACGCCGACGTGCAGTGCGTGGCCGGGACCTCGCACCCCTGTGGCGCGGGGCCCCGGCCCACTGCGTTCCCCGGCCCGGCAATGAAGCCGGCGCCGTACTCGTGCTCGTGGCCCGCCACTCGCGGCCGCTTGCCGCTGCCTCACTGATGCAGCGATGCACTGATTCACCGTTTTTCGGCTCATTCTTGCGAATTCTCATTCGGCCAGCACCTCGCCGTTGGGCGGAATTCCTCGATACGTGCCGCATCGAGGAAGGTTCCGCATGAACCGCAATCACACAGCTCGTTCGAACAACAGCACCGGCAACGCCGGCTCGTCCCGCTCCCGTACGGACAAGCCCGCGGGCTCCGGGCGGGGAGGGCGTGTCCGTTCCCAGGGGTCGGGCGGCCGTCAGGGCGGTCCGTCCCGCGGCGCCGCCGTCAAGGGGGGACGCAGCAGCGGCCGCGGAGGCCGTCCCGCCGCGTCCGGCGGGGAGTTCGCGCCGCCGGCCACCCTCACCCCGGCGCTGCCGCCGGTCGAGACGTTCGCCGAACTCGACATGCCCGAGCAGCTGTTGACTGCCCTGAGCGCCGAGGGCGTGACCACCCCGTTCCCGATCCAGGCCGCGACGCTGCCGAACTCGCTGGCCGGCCGGGACGTACTGGGCCGCGGGCGTACCGGTTCGGGCAAGACGCTGGCCTTCGGCCTGGCGATGCTGGCGCGTACCGCCGGGCAGCGGGCCGAGCCCCGGCACCCGCTGGCGCTCGTCCTCGTCCCCACCCGGGAGCTGGCCCAGCAGGTCAACGACGCTCTCACCCCCTACGCCCGTGCGCTGCGTCTGCGGATCGCCACGGTGGTCGGCGGGGTGTCGATCGGCCGGCAGGTGAGCGCCCTGCGCGGCGGTGCCGAGGTCGTCGTCGCGACGCCCGGCCGGCTCAAGGACCTCATAGACCGTGACGACTGCCGTCTGGACCAGGTCGCCATCACCGTTCTGGACGAGGCCGACCAGATGGCCGACATGGGCTTCATGCCGCAGGTGACCGCCCTGCTCGACCGGGTGCGTCCCGGCGGCCAGCGCATGCTGTTCTCCGCCACGCTGGACCGCAATGTCGACCGTCTGGTGCGCAACTACCTCCACGACCCCGTCGTGCACTCCGTCGACCCGTCCGCGGGCGCGGTCACCACGATGGACCACCACCTGCTGCACGTGGACGACGACGACAAGCACGCCACCGCGACGGAGATCGCCGCCCGCGAGGGACGCGTGATCATGTTCCTGGACACCAAGCACGCCGCCGACCGGCTGGCCAAGAAGCTCCTGGCCGTCGGTGTGCGGGCCTCGGCCCTGCACGGCGGGAAGTCCCAGTCCCAGCGGACCCGGACCCTGACCCAGTTCAAGGACGGCCACGTCACGGTCCTGGTGGCCACCAACGTCGCGGCCCGCGGCATCCACGTCGACAACCTGGACCTCGTCGTCAACGTCGACCCGCCCAGCGACCACAAGGACTACCTGCACCGCGGCGGACGCACCGCCCGCGCCGGTGAGTCCGGCACCGTCGTCACGCTGGTCCTGCCGCACCAGCGCCGGGAGATGTCCCGCCTGATGGCCGACGCCGGCATCACCCCGCAGACCACCCGGGTACGTCCGGGCGGGGACGAACTGAACCGCATCACCGGAGCCCAGGCACCGTCGGGCGTGCCCGTCGTCCTCACTCCGCCGCCCGCCCAGAGCCAGCCCGCACGCACGGGTTCCTCGTCCCGGAGCCGGCGCAGCCGCCGTCCCGGGCAGGCTGCCCGCCGCAGCGCGACCGGCAACAAGGGAAGCGGCCGCTGAGGGGCCGTTGAGGGGCCGTTCAACGGCCCCTCAACGGTCACCCCGTAGGTGCCGAGGCGGCACCTACGGGTACCGCGATCATCACGAGGCCGGGGCGCAGACGCGCCCCGGCCTCGTCCGTTCGCAGAAGTCTCCGATGCCCCTGAGGAACGCCGACAGGCCGCTCCCGGGCCACCCGGAGGGCGAGGCTGTCGCCCTCCGGGTGGCCCGGTGATCCGGTGGTCCGGTGATCCGGTGATCCGATGCGCCGACGAACAGGAAGCGGGCGGCGGGTGGCGCCGGACCGCCCGTCACATTGCCGAACCGTAACCTTCCTACCGCTACCGCGAGTAACTTACCCACAGGTAAGTTCAATGCGAACCACTACCGAGCGGTGTGGGCAAGCCCGTGGGACGCGTGTGCCACACCTCACCGCCGGACCGCCCTACGCCCTGCCGCTCTGTGCCGCTCTGTGCCGCTGTGCCGCTGTGCCGCTGTGCCGCTGTGCCGCTGTGCCGCTGTGCCGCTGTGCCGTCCTATCGCCTCACCGCCGTGCCCGTCGTAGCTCCGAAGCCCCCACTCCCCCCAGCTCAGCTCCGTAGCTCCGCCACCGCGCCTCCCCGTCCGGGCCGATCCCGGGACGCCCCGGCACGGAGGCCACTTCCTGACAGCCGCTCCACAGGAGGTTCGCCATGCCCGCACACCCGCGCCCCAGACTTCTGGCCGCTGCCGTCACCGCCGCCGCCTGCCTCGGCGCCCAAGCCGTCGCGGCCGCCCCCGCCGCGGCGACGGACAAGGTCGTGTCCCGGGGCGTCACGATCCCCGCGTTCTACACCCCGCCCGCGTCCCTGCCCGACGCCAACGGCACCCTCATCCGCAGTGAGCCCCTCCCGCTGGCCCTGAGCCTGCCCAGCCTCAAGGGCCCGCTACCGGGAACCGCGACCCGGCTGATGTACAAGTCCACCGACTCGAGCGGGCAGCCGGTCGCCGTCACCGGCGCGTACATCGAACCGTCCGCCGCCTGGAAGGGCAGCGGTCCGCGTCCCCTGGTCGCGGTGGCGCCCGGCACCCTGGGGCAGGGCGACCAGTGCGCCGCGTCCATGGGGCTCGAGCACCCGCTGCAGTTCAACGGCGAGACCGTGTCCGTCGGTTACGAGGACCTGGTGATCTACCGCCTCCTCGCGAAGGGCGTCGCCGTGGTCGTCACCGACTACGCCGGCCTGGGCGCGACCGACCGCCTGCACACCTACGTGAACCGGGTCGACGAGGCCCACGCGGTCCTGGACGCCGTCCGCGCCGCCCGTTCGCTCCGCGGGACGTCGGTCACCGCGGCCTCCCCGGTCGGGCTCTACGGGTACAGCCAGGGCGGCGGGGCGACCGCGGCGGCCGCCGAACTCCAGTCCGCCTACGCCCCCGACGTCACCCTGTCCGGGACCTACTCCGGCGCGCCTCCCGCCGATCTGGCCAAGGTCACCAAGGCCATCGACGGCAGCGAACTGGCGGGCGCGCTGGGCTGGTCGCTGAACGGCTTCCTCCAGTCCGACCCGGAGCTGAAGCCCATCGCCGAGGCGCATCTGAACGCCGCCGGCAAGGCCGCGCTCACCGACCTCTCGACGATGTGCGTCGGCGACGCCCTCTTCACGTACGGCTTCGCCAAGAGCACCAAGTGGACCACGGACGGAAAGTCCCTCAGTGACGCCATCGCCACCACACCCGCCCTCCAGACCTTCCTGGACAAGCAGTTCATCGGCACGATGAAGCCGTCCGGCCCGGTCCGCCTGGCCACCGGCGTCAGCGACAACCTCGTGCCGCACGGACAGTCCCGCCAACTCGCCGTCGACTGGTGTGCCAAGGGCGCCGACGTCACCTACAAGGCCGTCGTCCTCCTCAACGTCGGCAGCGCGCTGCTCAACCACTTCGTCCCGCTGCTGACCGACCAGGGGGACGCCGTCGACTGGCTGACCGACCGGCTGTCCGGCAAACGGGCCACCTCCAACTGCTGGAGCATGCCCCTGCAGCCCTGACGTGGGAGGGGCGCGCCGCCCCCGACAACCGGTCCCGACAACCGGCCCCGACATCGGATACCTCCCGGCTCCGGCCCGCCCGACCCCCCCGGGCGGGCCGGAGCCGGCACGGGGCCCGGCGGCCGCCACGTCGAAGTGATCCGGACCCGCATTGCCCGGCCGGGCCGGGGCTCGGCTACGCTCTTTGACCATGTCGCACCCTGACGATCTGCTCGTCGCCGTCGCCGCGATGGTCGAGACGGACCAGGACAGCCAGATGTCACTCACCGTAGTGATCCCCGGTGCCGTCATCACCGGGCGGCTGGCCCCCGAGGCCCTGTGGCGGGAGCGCGTGGCGGAGGTACTCCGTGACTCCACGCACCTTGGCCACTTCGCCGTTCCGTTCACGGAGGCCGGCCGGGGCGAAGCGCCGTCGCGCCCCTCCCACCTGCATTTCCACGTCGCCCGGATCCTCCAGGGGAGCTACGGCATTCCGGACACGGGTGGCATGTACCGGGTGGCTCTCGCCGATGTGAGCGCCTGGACGGTAGGAGACATCGGGTACTCCGACCAGCAGTGAGCGGGCCGGCGCCGGCCTGTCCACGACGCCGGCGGCGCCTACGGTGTGAGACCGATCGACGCGCAGGCCGCCCGGTACTTCGTCGTGCAGATGTCCTCCACGTCGTAGACGCCGTCCCGGATCACCGTGTCCTCGATGTTGTCCTGCGTCAGGGCGACCACCGGCACCAGCATCGACGGGATGCTCTTCTGCGTCGGGCTGTCGACCCGCTCACTGGTCAGCGAGTCGAACTGGATGTCCCGCCCCTGGACCCTGGCCACCGCCATCTCGGCGGCACCGGTGGCCTCCAGCAGGAACGACTTGTACACCGTCATGTGCTGCGTGCCCGCGACGATCCGCTGCACGGCCTCCAGATCGGCGTCCTGCCCGGTCACCGGCGGGATGCCGGAGACGCCCGCCTCCTCCAGCGCCTCGATGACGGCTCCGGCCATGCCGTCGTTCGCCGCGTAGACGGCGGCGACGTCGTCGGCGCCGATGGTCTTGATCGCCTTCTTCATGTTCGCCTTGGCGACGGCGGGCAGCCACTTCTCGGTGTCGTACGACTTGGCTATGTCCACGTTGCCGTTCAACTCGCCCATCGCGCCGTCCTTGAACAGCGCGGTGTTCGGGTCGGCGGGCTCACCGTTCATCATGACGACCTTGCTGTTCTCCGCCTCGCTGCCGAGCGCGTCGACGATCGCACGGCCCTGCACCTCGCCGACGAGTTCGTTGTCATGCGACACGTACGCGTCGATCGGGCCCTCGGCCAGCCGGTCGTACGCGATGACGGGGATGTCCGCCTCCTCGGCCTTCTCCACGTCCGGCCCGATGGCCTTGGCGTCCACCGCGGCCACGATGATCACGTCGACCTCGTCGACGACCATGCGGCCGATCTGCTCGCTCTGCCTGGCCGAGCTGCCCTCGGCGTTGGCGTAGACGACTTTGCCCTCCTCGCCGGTGAGGACGTCGACCCGTTCCTGGACGAGGGGGCGGTCGAACTCCTCGAAGCGCGCGGTGTCCCTGTCGGGGAGAAGGAGTCCCACGGTGATGTCGTTGCGCTCGCCCGGCGACGCGGAGGCGTCGTCTGCGCCGATGGCGTCGGACGCACCGCACGCGGAGAGCGAGAGCATCGACAGGGCCGAGAGAGCGGCCGTCAGAACGGTGGTGCCCCGACGCCCCCGGATCGTGTGGCGTGCGGGAGTGGTGCGGGTGGTGCGGGGGGTACAGGGGTTCACATCAGGTGCCTTCCAAGCGAGAGTGCAGCGTGGCGACCAAGTGGTGGGCAAGCCAACGCCGCACGGCCCTGCAGCGTCAAACCGCGTCTTTCACGGAACAGCCCTGTTGTTTCCGTGTCTTGAACGCCTTCCGCCGGTTCCGATTTCCGGCCGTGACGGCCCAAACCGACTCCATGCGCGGCCCTCAACTGCCTTTGTCCCAAAAGATTTTGATTGAAAGACATTCAGTCCGGGCCGCATTGCGCGCCGATTGACGCACATGCTCACGGCATTCACGCGAAGCGGGCAGAGAATGTGCGCAGGAGTGACACACGGGCTGCACACAGCGGCTCGTGGGTGTCGTTAGCGTTGCTGTCCTGCTCCACCCGCTCCCGCGTGCGCAACGCGAACGGGCCGTCCCCGGCTCGGCGGGTGCCTGCCAACCTGGGAAGACAGCGGATGGACTACTGCTCCACGTGTCGCCGGCATCTGAACGGCGCCCTCGTGTGCCCCGGATGCGGCGCCTATGCCCCCGACATCGCGCCGAGCGTCATCGGCGGTCACGCCGTCCCGGGCACGGCGACCTCGCCCGCGCCCCCGGCAGGTCTCGGCACCACGGCCGGTGCAGGAACCAGTACGGAGATGGGTACGGGAATCAGTAGGGGGCCGGTCCCTGCCGTGGACGCCCCGGACCCGGTGCCCGCGCCCGCGTCCGTACCGGTGCCCGCGCCCGCGTCCGCGGTGTCCGCGCCCACGGGGCGGGCGGCGCGGCGGCGGCAGTTGGCCCGCTGGAAGAAGACCCAGCGCCGCGCCCTGGTCGCCACGGCGGTGGCCTTCGTCGGTGGTGGACTCACCCTCGCCTCGATGGACCGGGATTCCGGCGACCGCGCCCAGGCCGCCACAGCACCTGAGGTGTCCGGCATGGGCGGCGCTGACGGGCCCGCGGACCAGTACGGCGGCCCGGCGCCGTCCGTGAGTCCGCCCGGCACGCAGCCGGCCCTGGACGACGGCGCACACCGGCAGCCGACCGGCACCTCGTCGGCGCCCACCACCGCGTCGAGCACCCGGCCGGACGGCGCCACCGGCGCCACCGGCGCCTCCACGACGGCCACGTCCCCGTCACGGACCACACCCTCGTCCAACGGCTCGGGCACACGGACGGGCTCGGACTCCGAAGGCTCCAGCACCGGTTCCGGTTCCGGTTCCGGTTCCGGTTCTGGTTCTGGCTCCGGTGCGGCGCTCCGTCCGGCGCCCCCACCCGAGGACTCCTCGGGCAGCGGCGGCGACAGCGGAAACGCCGGAAGTGGCGGCTCGGGCGGCCGGAGCGGCTCGCAGCCCGCCACCTCGACCCCCTCGACACCCGCACCCGAGTCACCGGGCCCGTCCGGCTCCGGTTCTGACTCCGGTTCCGGTTCCGGGCTCTGTCTCCTGGTGATCTGCCTCGGCTGAGGGCCACCCCGGCGCCCTCCACAGGGCCTGCCCCGGGGCCGTCCGTCAGTGACCGCCGACGAGTTCCCCGCTGAGCTTGTCGTGGAGGCGGGCACTGGGCTCGTTCAGGCCCATGATCTCGACGGTCTTCCCGCGTTGCGCGTACCGCGTCTCGACGGCGTCGAGGGCGGCGACGGAGGAGGCGTCCCAGACGTGGGCGGACGACAGGTCGATGACGACGCGGTCGGGGTCGCCCGAGTAGTCGAAGCGGCCGACGATGTCGTTGGACGAGGCGAAGAACAGCTCGCCGGTGACCCGGTAGACGACGGACGTGCCGTCGGGGTCGGTGACCGCGGTGACGTCGGCGAGGTGGGCGACCCGCCGGGCGAAGATCACCATGGCGGTGACCGTGCCGACGACGACTCCGACGGCGAGGTTGTGCGTGGTGAGCACGAACACGACGGTGGTCACCATGACGCCGATCTCCCCGGCCGGCATCCGCTTGAGGGTCTTGGGAGCGATGGAGTGCCAGTCGAAGGTCGCGAACGACACCATGATCATCACGGCGACGAGCGCGGCCATGGGAATGTCGGAGACGACCGGCCCGAAGACGATGCACAGCACCATCAGGAACGCGCCCGCGAGGAAGGTGGACAGGCGGGTCCGGGCACCGGATACCTTCACGTTGATCATCGTCTGGCCGATCATGGCGCAGCCGCCCATCCCGCCGAAGAACCCGGTGACGATGTTGGCGACGCCCTGGCCGATCGACTCGCGGGTCTTGGAGGAGTGCGTGTCGGTGATGTCGTCGACCAGCTTGGCCGTCATCAGCGATTCCATCAGGCCGACCAGTGCCATGGCGAAGGCATAGGGGGCGACGGTGGTGAGGGTGTCCATCGTGAACGGCACGTCGGGCAGGCCGGGCACCGGCAGGGACGAGGGCAGCTCCCCCTTGTCCCCGACGGTGGGGACGGCGATCCCCGCGGCGAGAGTGATCACGGTGAGGATCACGATGGAGACCAGGGGCGCCGGGATCACGGTGGTGACCCTCGGGAAGAACACCATCAGGGCCAGCCCGGCGACGATCATCGGATACACCGGCCAGGGCACGTCCCGCATCTCGGGGACCTGGGCCATGAAGACCAGCAGGGCCAGCGAGTTGACGAAGCCGACCATCACCGAGCGCGGGACGAACCGCATCAGCTTCGCCACGCCCAGCGCGCCGAGGACGATCTGGAAGACACCGGCGAGGAGCACCGCGGCGACGAGGTACCCGAACCCGTGCTCACGGTTGAGTGGCGCGATGACCAGCGCCACGGCGCCGGTCGCCGCGGAGATCATCGCCCGGCGTCCGCCGACGAACGCGATGGTGACGGCCATGGTGAAAGACGCGAACAGACCGACGGCCGGGTCGACACCGGCGATGATCGAGAAGGAGATCGCCTCCGGGATCAGCGCGAGCGCGACGACGAGGCCGCCGAGGATCTCGGTCCGCCAGACCTTCGGATCGTTCAGCCAGTCGGGGCGCACAGCGCGCAGCCGAGCGGCGGGGGACAGTGCGGGAGAGGGCAAGGGGGCAGTACCTGTCGTGCTCGGGCGCGCTCCGGCCCGGCGGCGACGACGGCGCGGGGGCAGGGCGGGACGGGGCGGGTCTGTGCGGAGGCCGGGGCCGGCCGGGGGACGGCCCGGGCGGCGCGGAGCGGAGTGACTCTACCCTAACGTTAGGGTAGAGATCGAGGTGTGCCCGACGACCGGTCACCCCTTGGGGCCGACCAGCAGAGCAGCACATGGACGAGAAGGACCGGATCAGGCACGTGGACGGCAAGCACATGCAGATCGGCGAGGTCGCCGCGCGCACCGAACTGTCCCTGCGCACCATCCGGCACTACGAGGAGACCGGCCTCGTCGTCCCGTCGGCCCGCTCTCAGGGCGGCTTCCGGCTCTACACCGAGGGCGACGTGGCCCGCCTCATGGTGATCCGCCGGATGAAACCGCTGGGCTTCACCCTGGACCGCATGCGGGAACTGCTCGCGGCCACCGACCGTCTCGACGAACACGCCGGGAGCGGCCCGCCCGAGGGGCGGGAACGCGAAGAGCTGCTCGAGTCACTGCGCGGCTTCGAGGAAGCGGCACGCCAACGGACGGCGGATCTTCGTACGCAACTGGCGCGGGCGGAGGAATTCACCACCACCCTGCACGAACGAATCGAACGAATCGAACGAATCGATCCGATCAGGACAGGCCGGTCGGGTGAAGAAAGCGAAGGCGGACCCCACCCGGAACTCACCGCCCCCGCCTGACCCCGGCACGCCGGGAAGGCCCCCGCCCGCGTCCCGCACCGGCACTGCGGAACAATCGGGGCATGAGCATCGTCAAGATCAACGTACTCACGGTCCCGGAAGAGCAGCGGGAGACGCTGGAGAAGCGGTTCGCCGCGCGGGCGGGCGCGGTGGAGGGTTCGGACGGATTCGAGTGGTTCGAGCTGCTCCGCCCCGTGGAGGGCACCGACACCTACCTCGTCTACACCCGCTGGCGGACCGAGGAGGACTTCCAGCGCTGGCTGGCCGGCCGCGGCCAGGCCGCGCACGGTGGCGGCGCGCACGGTGGCGGCGCGCAGGGTGGCGGCGCGCAGGGCGACCGGCCGAAGCCCGCCGCCACGGACGCGACGCTGTGGTCGTTCGAGGTGGTCCAGCAGACCGGCCCGAAGCAGGCCTGACCCGCCCACCGGCGCCGCCGAAGCACGTGCCGCGAAAGGGTCGGGAGCGACGCGCCGGCCCTTTCCGGAGGACGAGCACCGGAAAACGGGAGCGTGTTCAGGAACCTGAACACGCATGGGGCCCGGGTCCCCGGACCCCGGAAACACGGAGCAGGGCCCCGCACTGATGTGCGGGGCCCTGCTGCAATCCCTGCGTACTCGCGTACGTACGGGTCAGGCGGGAACGATGTTCTCGGCCTGCGGGCCCTTCTGGCCCTGCGTGACGTCGAAGGTCACCTTCTGGCCTTCCTGGAGCTCACGGAAGCCCGAGGTGGCGATGTTCGAGTAGTGGGCGAAGACGTCGGCGCCGCCGCCGTCCTGCTCGATGAAGCCGAAGCCCTTTTCCGAGTTGAACCACTTCACGGTACCGGTGGCCATATCAAATCTCCTGAGACAGTGCTGGGAAATCGCACTTTACGAATTCCCTCATCGTCGCGATGATCACCTGCCCGGAGAACCGGTAGCAAAATGGCAACCACAACTGCAACTGACGTCAGCCTAGCACGAACCATATCCACGGCAAGCGAGGAAAATCACCAAGGAAAGCGCGGTCAACGCGTTTGAAGAAATAGATTTCTGCGACGAACGCTAAATTTCTGTTCTGGCGAGAACAGATTTTCACTGATGCCGATGCCGACGCTCGGCGCGCTCGCTCTGCCGGCACAGCTGCCCGTCATCCCGCTCGACCTGCTTCAGTCGCCCCTCCAGGCCGACGATGCGGCACGCGGCGTCGGCCTGGGGACCCCGGCCGACGAGTTCGCGCACCCACGCGGCGAGCTTCAGCCGATGGCGCGAGGAGCGACGGTGGCCGCCGTCCGGGCGCGTCGGGGCGATCAGCCCGGTCCCGCCCGGGTCACGGAGAAAGGCGGGTGTCACTCCCACCAGTTCGGTGGCCCTGCCCATGGTGCAGGCCGGGAAATGGTCGCCGCCGAGCCGGTCGGCGACAGGGAGCCGGCCGTCGTCCGGCTGCCGGGCGCCGGCATTCGGCCGACTCTCCGAAGACATGCACGCCTTCCTGCGGACCGCCGGGGACACGGACCACCAGGGGACAGGCTCTCCACACAGGAACTCCAGCCATCTCGGTAGAAAAACTACCGCGACACACATAGATATCCACTCCTGTTCACGGTGTCCGCGGCCGGCGCGTGCCCGTCCGGACAGCAGGGACTCCCTTCGGACCCTCCCCCGGCCGTGCCCGGTGCGGACCCATCTCCTGGAGTACGGCGCCGAGCTCGGCACCGGTGAGGGCATGACCCGGTAGCGGCGACGGTGGGGCGGTGCGCAGGCCGTCGAGGAACAGGGCGAGAGGACGACGCCAGGCGTCGGGCGTGGCGGCCGTGGTGAGAGGCGGTACGGCGCGGCCGAGGACGGCGAGGGCGAACAGGACGTCCTCCGTGCTGACGTCGGGACGCACGGTGCCTTCCTCGCGCTCCCGGCCGAGCAGCAGCTCCACCGTCCGGCGGTTGTGGGCGTGCACGGCCTGTAGGGCCTCGACGTCCGGCAGGTGGGTGGTCATGAGGTCGTTGGTGCCGCGATCGGCGGCCGGACCGTCCCGACAGTCCCGGCAGCACCGCTCACGCGGGCTTCGGCTCGGCCTTCCGGGACGTCGGCCGCTCGAGGTGGACCACCACAGTGGAATAGAACCGGTTGACGGCGTCGTCCACGCTGCGGATGAACCCGGACTCGGCGTTGCCACGCGTGCTGCCCATGCCCTTGAAGAGGGTCAGCCGGAAACCGGTGATGTGCGTACCGTTCTTCGGCAGCAGGTCCCCCGGCTCGGGCCTGAGCCGTTCCAGAGTGCCCCTCGGCCCACCCGCCCCGGTATCGACCAGCGTCTCGACGTGCAGGTCGGCCGGGGCCTCGCTCAACCACTTGAGGAGCCGCTTCGCCCGGGCCAGGGGGTAACCCTGTTCGGGCGCCGGGATCTCGATGGACGTGCGCAGCTTGCCGGTCCGCAGGTCGGCGCTGATCGCCAGGACACCCGGTGTGTCCTCGATCCGCACCTCGGCCTGCAACCGCCCTTCCAGGCACAACTGGTCGGCCATCCGCGCACGGTGCTCCCCGGGGCCGGCCCCCCGCTTGACCCGGCGTACGGGAAGCACCTTCTGGCCGATTTCGCCGCCCAGCCCCAGACAGACCTGGCGGATCAGCTGTTCCCAGCTCTCGACCACTTCAAGGGCACGGGAGTCGCCCTGGCACAGGGTCTCGTCGTCGATGCCCCGGCGCACGGGGACCCACGCCGCACCCATGTTCTGGAAGCCGTGGCAACCGGAGTTCTCGTGCTGGACGTAGTGCAGCAGTTCATGGAGCAGCCAGGCGTGCGCACTGTTGCCGACACCCTCGTGCCGGATGAGCATCTGTGCCTGGTGCGCCACTTCCGCCCAGGACAGATGCCACAGGGCCACCTTGTGCTTGCGCCTGCCGTCGACCTTGACGTCGACCAGCGGGCTGCCTTCCAGCGCGACGTCGTTGGACAGCGTGATCACGGCCTCGTAGCCACGCCGCGCCGCTATGTCCATGTACGCCTGCACTTGATCGGCCTTGAGGGCGTTGCCGTTGGTCTTGGTCTCGACGAGCGCCGTCCAGAGTTTTCCGGCCCGCTCGACCCGGATCACGCCGTCGGGACGCCGTGGGGAGTCGCCGTGCGGCAACGTGACTTCCGTATAGGTCTCCATACGGCCCGCCGGGGCTCCGAATCCGGCCGTCAGCCTGCGACCGAACTCCGGCACCTGCGCCATCACCGACAACAGCACGGAGGTGGCGCGCATCTCGCGGTCACGGTCGCTCTTGAGTACCGAGAGAGGGAAGAGCCTTGCCTGGTTCCACGCATCGTTCTCGGCGAGGGACTTCTGCTCCGCCTTGGGCAGCGTGACCTTCTTCTTGGCGGTGCGGGGCCGTGACGGCTTCCTGCTCCGCCCCGCGTCCGGCTGGGGCTGCCGCGGTGCGGGGATCGCCGCCGGAGACGCTTGCGGCTTCTGTCCGCCGGGGACGGCCGGCGACGCGGTGTCGGATTCCTCTCCGGCCGTTGTCCCGCCCACTGCCGCCGACTCGTACGGATCTCCCGCCTGGTCGGCCTCCGCCGAGTCGTCGTCGATGTCGACTCCGAAGTCGGCCGCCAGCCCGGCGAGGCCGGTGTCGTACCCCTGCCCGACGGCCCGGAACTTCCAGTCACCCGCCCGCCGGTACAGCTCACCGAAGATGAACGCGCTCACCGACCCGGCACCCTCGATCGGGAACCGGAGCAGACCGTCGCCCGAACCGTCGGCCAGCGTGACCTGCAAGCCGTCCAGTTCGTCGAAGCACATGCCCTCGTACCGGCTCGCGGCGACGACGATCCGCTCGACCTCGTCCGGGACCGCTGTCAGATCGAAGACGATCCGGTCCTCGCTGCCTTCTCCGGCCGGCTTCTTGCCCAGGAGTTCCACGCTGCCGTCGACGGCCACCGGATTGTTGTAGAAGTAGAAGTCGGCATCGCTGCGCACCTTGCCGTGTGGGCCCAGCAGCAGAACGGATACGTCCGCGTCGCCCTCGCCGGTCTGGCTGACCCACCCCAGACTCGCGATCACCGAATCCACGTTGTCACTCAGGGTGGCCAACCCGACGTTGGCCCCCTTGGTCATCTCGTACATGAATCCCCCCCAAAAACCACGGCGGGACAGAGGGACCCCTCCCTCGGCAGTCCGCCGCGCACCGTGCACGCCAGGACGCGCATTCAACGCACCCGGAACTCTAGTACGCGAAACGTGCAGTCAGCGATGTTCTGGCGGAAACAGGGTGATCGCGGGTGGACCTCACCCCGCGCACGCCCCGTGCGGGCGGCGATCACGACGTGCGCGCCCCGCGCACCAAAGGTCCGGGACAGAGGCGACCCGGTCGCCGCCTTCGCGGCGACCGGGAAGGCCGGGGCAGGCCCCGAGCTGCACACGTGGGGACGCGACGGCCCGTCCCGGCCTTCCCTCCGCTCGCAATCTGTCACGGCACGCGGACCCCTGCCCGCCGGGGCAGCCGAACGAACCATTCGGACATTCCAGGCGCTTTATCCCATTTCCTCGGCCATACTCGGAGCATGAGTACGGCAACGTATGAACTGCTGGCCGCAGACCAGCAGGTACTGCATCTGCTCGCGGCCTTCATCGGCGGGCTGGTCGTGGCCGGCGCGCTGATCTGGGCTGTAAGCGTCGGCATGAAGGTCATGGACCAGGAGGAAAGCCGCCCCAGCCCCGAGGAACAGCCGAGACTGCCGGAGAGCGGCGCGGTCCACGAGATGCGGGAGATGCGGGAGCCGGACGAGATGCCGGCAGTGCCGAGAGACGGCGAACGGCTCATGCCCTACCAGCTCCATCACTCCTCCACCAGAACAGGGAAGGACCAGCAACGGAAGCGCTGGCTGCCCGGGTCGAGCGGCGCCTTCGGCAGTGGTGGCCCAGGACACGTGTGACCGGCGTGTGGAAGTGCTTCCACCGCGACAACACCGTGGTCCCGTCCTCGTACACCGGGGGCGGGGCCCCTCCTGTTCCCGGTGCGGGCACCACCGGACCGGGCATCTGGTGGCCCGGCGTCCGGTGCCCCTGCCCGGTGCCGCCGGTGAGCCGCGCAGTCCCGTGCCCGCGGACAGCCTGCACCGCCCCGAACGCCATCTGGCCCCGATGCTTCCGGCCGACGACCACCCACAGCCGAAATTCGGGACGGTGGCAACAACAACAGCAGGAACAGCGGCAGGTTCAGGGACCCCGGAGGCAGAGGCCTGAGACGGGGGACGTCCCGAAGCAGGTGGAGGGGTGGGGCCGGCCGGCTCCCGATGGGGTGCTTCAGCGGGTTCCGCCCGCTTCGACGGTCTCCAGGTAGAGCTTCACGTAACGCGGGACGTCCACCTCCAGCCCCACGTCCACCAGGGCCTGCTCACGTGTGCCCTCGTGGAGTTCGGACTCGCCGACGCGGGAGCGGCGGTCGACGACGGTCTGTCCACGGGCCGGGCCCGGGGCCAGGGAGACCTCGACGGGGAGCCGGTAGGTGGTCAGGCCCTCCGGGTCGACGACCGCGCACAGCGCGCCCGCGTCGCCGAGTCCGCCCGCCTCCTCCTCGGGGCCGTCCACATCGGCGGGGCCGTCGGCGGTGGCGTCCGGAGCCGCGGGGCGGTGGGCGAGCAGATCACCGGCCAGTCGGACGCCCGGTTCGGCGCTCGCCCGCAGCCTGCGCACCTCGGCCGCCGGGACGACGACCCGGTTGAACACGTCCAGGCCGTACATCGTGATCGGCACTCCGGCGGTGAGCAGGATCGCGGCGGCCTCCGGATCGTGCCAGACGTTGAACTCGGCGACCGGGGTGGCGTTGCCCGCGCCCGCCGCGCCGCCCATGAAAACGATCCGCTCGATGTTGCGGGTGACCTCGGGATGCATCCGCAACAACAGGGCGATGTTGGTCAGCGGGGCGGTGGGCACCAAGGTGACCGGGCGTGGGGAGGCGAGGATCTCGCGGCGCAGCAGGGTCACCGCGTCCACATCGGCGGGGATGCGCCGCGGAGCGGGCAGGCCGAGGTCACCCATCCCGTCGTGACCGTGCACATGGGCCGCGGAGCGCGGGGCCTCGATCAGCGGGCGCTCGGCACCCCGCGCGACGGGCACGGCGGGCGCGCCCGCCGTCTCCAGCACGGTGAGGGTGTTGCGTACCACGCCGTCCACGTCCGTGTTGCCGGCCACGCAGGTCACCGCGCGCAGGTCGATCCCGGGGTGACGGACGGCGAACAGCAGGGCGAGGGCGTCGTCGACACCCGTGTCGCAGTCGATGATCACCGGAATGGGCGGACCGTACGTCACGGCGAGGACTCCTTCGGGGCGTGGCACAGAGGGCGGGACAAGGGTGCGGTACATGGGGGCGGGCGCGGGGCGAGAACATTTTCCCTCGTCGTACTCACCCGGACGGACCGCCGCACTGGTGGGGCGGGCGGCACCGTGGTGCCGTATGAGCACGTGTCGCTGCCCCGGCCCCGGTCCCGTGCCGGACGGCCAGTGCGCGGTCGCAGCCACATCCACAGTCCGGCTCCACCAGGAGGCACCCCCGATGACGCATGCCCCGGCCGCCGCCCGCGCCCTTCTCGCCTCCGTGCTGTCGGTGTCCGCGCTGCTGACCACGGCAGCCTGTTCCGCCCTCGGGAGCGACACGGCCGGACCGGAGGCCCCGGCCACCGCCTCCGCCTCGCTCTCCACCGCCGCCCCGGCCACCGAGCAGTCCTCGTCGGCGACGCCCGAGCCGGGTCTGAGCGAGGAGCAGCTGCGGGCCTCGCTGATCACGGAGACGGACCTGGGGCAGCCCTGGGTGCCGACGCGGGGCGCGGCGACCTGGCGGGACGGGCTGCTCAAGTCGAGCACGAAGAACGCCGACTGCCGGCGGCTGCTCGACGCCCTCTACACCGAGGAGCTGTTCGGCGCGCCGGCCGGGCCACGGGCCGTGGTCGCCCTGGACGACGCCTACAGCGGCGCCCAGCTGCGGTACCAGGTGGCCGCGTACCGGTCCGCCGACGTGGACCGCACGCTGAAGTGGCTGGACGGTCTGCCCGAGAAGTGCGGGGAGTTCACCGCCACGGCCAAGAAGGACGGCGCCCAGAAGGTCGAGGTCGACGCGCTGACGCTGCCGGAGACCGGGGACGCCCGGCAGGCACTGCGGGTCACCATGACCGGCGAGACGCCCGACCACCAGCTGACGCGCCTCACCCTGGACGTGGCGGTGGTCCGGGTCGGCGAGGACACCATCACCCTCACCAACGGCGGCTTCGGTGACGTGGCGTCCGAACTCATTCAGGTGGTCGTGGAGTTCGGGGCGAACCGGCTGACGGAGATCCAGAAGCAGGGCCGGGTGCGGGTCTGACCGTCATGGGCCGACCCGTCACGGCTCCGACCTTCACGGCTGCGACCGTCACGGCTGCGACCGTCACGTCAGGCGGTCCACGGCCTGCTTGGCCTCGAGCAGACCGGCCCCGGTGGCCTCGCGGTAGGCCTTGATCGCCTGGACCGTCCTGCCCTCCCGCACGAGCGCGACGATCGTGTCCTTGTCCGGGATCTCCTCGTGCAGGTCCAAGTGCTCCATCACCAGGTCGAGTTTGCGTTCGACGCGCGCGGCGGTGCGCTCTGCCCGGGAGACGTTTTTCTGGACGGCCCAGATACCGAGAATCACAAGGCAGGCGAGGAAGAGTATGTCCATGGACGGCAAGCGTAGGGACCGGGGAGCGCCCGCCCGACCGCCCTGCCCTGATCGTGATGCTCGTACGGTCAACCCTCCTTGTGCCCCTTGCCGTTCGAGTCCGGCAGCCCTTAGGTTCAACCGCGGATTCACCGTGTCCAACCCATCGCTGCTGCGAGGTCGCCGTGCTGGAACGCATTCGCACCGCCAGGCGTTACGCCAGAGGCTTCGTCGCGGCCGTCGCCGCGGTCACCGCACTGGTCCTGGCAGCCAACGCGGGCCCGGCCAAGGCCACCCACCCCGAGAAGCCGGACCACCGCACCACAGACCCGGTGGAAGCCGCCGTCCGCTAGGAGCCGGCCTGCCCGCGGCCCCTCCGTGTAGCCCTTTCGTGGCCTCTCCGCGGTCAGCACCGCCGGGCCCAATGCGGGAGGGCCTTGCGCAGGGCCTTGTCCAGTTGTTCGGCCAGGGCCTCGTCCGACAGCACGCCGTCTCCGTGCGGCGGCGCAGCTCCGCGATCCCCTCGGTCAGCCCGTCGACATCGCCGGTGTAGCGGCCTTTCTCGTCGACCAGCTCGAGGTCCGGCACCGCGGACGCGAACGCCTCCACCGCGTTGACCGTAAGGCCCTCGTAGGCGGCGAGCTGGGTGGTCCAGCCCTTCTGCCCTCAGGTGGTGCGCCGTTCTCGACGTCGCGCCGGTTGGCCTGCCAGGCCGACACGGCCTTCTTGGCCTGGTCCAGCAGTTCCGTGGCGCCCGCACCCGCACCCGCACCCGCACCCGCACCCGCACCCGCACCGATGATCAGAACGACGATGTCCATCCCGAGCCTCATCGGGGTGCCGGACTCGTCCGCCCTCGGCCTCTCCTGGATCCGCAGATCACCGGCGCGCAACCGCTCGTCGAGCGGTTTCTCCCGCTCCAGCCACTTGCGCAGCGCACCGATGTCGCTCGTGCTCGCGGTGTCGTCCAGCCGGATCCGAACGCCCTGGTTGACCACACTGTCCCCCTCAGCCATAACTCACCATCACGGCACCACTGTTGCTCCACAGGGAGGGGTCGACAACGGTCGCTTCCTCCCGGCCGAAAGCGGAAGGGTGCGGGCAGATCCGGTCGGGTGCCGGTTCAGTTCTGCGTCTGCAACTGGTTCAACTGCCGCCGCACATGGTCCAGGGCGCCTTCTCGTCGGCCGGGCACGCGGCTGCGCAACTCCGCGAGCGACAAGCCTAGTTCGCGGGCCCGACCCGGGTCGCCGATCCGGCCCCACTGGTGGTGCGCCCGGTCCACCGCGGTTTCGACGGAGGAAGCGTCCGCCGCCTGACCGGTGTTGAGCCGTGCGGCGGCCACCGCCAGCCAGATGTGACAGCTGAGCGCCGCGTCCCCGGCCAGCATCGCCAGATCCGCGCGAACCTCGGCCCAGTGCAGCGCCTCCTCGGAGGCGGGCCCGTGGGCGAGGGCGGCGCTCTGCTCGTGCCGCGCGGCGAGCGCGTGGGCATCGGCGTGGCGGCCGGACCGTACGGCCTGGGTGATGACCGTGTGCGGGTCCCCCGGCACGGGCCCGGTTCCACGCCGCGCCAGGACGAATCCGGGGTGCGCGCCCTCCGCGGTGGCCCGGACCAGCGCCTGCTGGTGCAACTCCTCGTCCGGCGGGCGCCGTCCACTGCGCAGCAGCGTCCCGACCGCCTTCATGTACGCCGGTTCCGCGAACCTACGACGGGAGCGGGAGGGCGGCGGCGCGATGCGGCCGTAGACGGCGGTGTCGCGACCGGAGTCGAGCGCGGGCGGGAGCGTGAGCGGAACCGAAGCCGGCGCCGGACCCGGCAGACCCGGCAGACCCGCCAGCTGCGCGATCCCCAGTGCCTGCCAGGTCTCCTGGTCCGCGTGCAGGTCGAGGATCAGCGTCGTGACACCCGGGGGACGCAGTCGCAGCTCGTCCCGGAACCAGTGCCACGGGAACGCCGTGTAGCGCACGGTCGACGCGGTGGTGCGGGCCAGCGCCAGATGGGGCAGCCGCTGGCGGCGGTCGAGCAGCAGTTGCCCCACGACGTACAGGGTGAGCGGTCCGGGGGCGGTCGCGGCGGCGCGCAGCCGGGTCAGGACCGCCTGCGGCTCCAGCGGGTCGGCGAGCTCGACGACGTTCGCGGTGTCCGTGCCGGACAGGACGGCGGGCGGTACGGCCGCGAGGACGGGAAGCACGGACGCCGCGTCCACCAGCCGTCCCCGCCCGGACGGCGAGGCCGCCAGCAGCAGCACGGTTCCGGGCGCGGCCCCGGGCTCGCTTCCGGGTGTGGTCCCGGGCATGTTCCCTCCCCCTGTCGATCACGACCCAGAGCAGCACCGTAACCGCTGTGGCTCCGACAAGGGGCCTCGGATCAATGAACGTCCCCCTTCGAGGTGTTCGCCCTTGGCCCGCCGGTCCGGCGCACCGCGAAGACCGTGGTGTCGTCGTTCAGGTGGCCGCCGCTGTGCCGGAGCGTCCCGTCCCGTACGACGACGGCCAGCCGGGCCGGTTCGGCGGTGCGCGCGTCCTGCGCGACCGCCCGCGCCACGTCCTCGGCGAGCGGGTAGAAGGTCCCGGCGGCATCACGCGCCTCGGTCACCCCGTCGGTGACCACCAGCAGTGTCTCGTCGGCGGCCAGCGGCAGCCGGTGCACGCGCACCGGTGCCGGATCCAGCTCGCGCAGGCCCAGCGGAAGCCCACTGGTCACCGGCAACGGCCGTACACCACCGGGGCCGACGGCCAGCGGCGGTTCATGGCCGAAGACCACGGCCTCCACCGTGCCGGGACCTGCCGTGCCGGGACCTGCCGTGCCAGGACCCCAGGCATGGGACCGCACCGGACGGGGACCCGCCGTGGCCGGGCGATCCGCCGGGAAGCCGAGCAGTACGGCGGTGGCGAAGCGGTCGCCCTCTGCCCGGCCGAGGGCCGCGGTGTAACCCCGGTGCCTCAGCATCCGCTCCTCCAGGCGCTCGGCCACGACCGCCAGTTCCGGCTCGTGGAAGCCCGCCTCGCGGAACGTGCCGAGCAGTGCCGCCGCCGTCTCGACCGCGCCCAGTCCCTTGCCCTGTACGTCCCCGACCAGGACCCTGGTGCCGTAGGGGCCCGGCTGGATGTCGTAGAAGTCGCCGCCGACCCGGGCACCGGCGTCCGCGGCGAGATAGACGCCGGCGTGCTCCAGACCGCCCCAGAACGGTGGCAGGGGGCGCAGCACCGTACGACGGACCGTGTCGGCGACGTTGCGCATGTGCAGCGCGCGGCGCTCGCCGCGTACCCGGACCGTGCACGCCAGCGTCGCCAGGACGCCGCCGACGGCGACGAGGATGAAGTCGGGCAGCCCTGTCTGGAACTCGTGCGGCCAGGCGTTGTCCACGGTCGTGAAGGTGACGATCGAGAGCGCCGCGAACACGGCCGTGCCCCACACCCCGCAGATCGCGGCCGCGATGCCCGGGACCAGCACGATCCAGGAGACGATCCGGAACTCGCCGGTGGTGTGATAGTCGATCACCGCGATGGTGACCAGCAGCAGGAGCGGCGGCACCCACGCGACACTGCGCCCTCGCACGTACAGCATTTCGTACCGGTACGTGATCTCCCGGCGGCCGGCCCGGGGGTACCGCCGGCCGTGCGGGCCGAGCCCCCTGCTGCCATGGCGCACCGCCCCAGCGAAGCATGCGGACGCACGGCCCGCATCCGGTCGGGACGGGATGCGGGACGGGATGCGGGACAAAAAAGAGAACATGTTCGAAATGGGTTCGGGCGGCCGAGTTGCCGGGTGACCCGCACAGGTGTGCGCTGGAGGCGGGGGCGAGGAGAGAGGAGTGCGCTCATGGCTCATGCGGCACCCAGACCCCGGATCATGCCCAGGCAGCAGCCGGACAGGATCCGCGTCTTCAGTGAGCGGGCCCATGCCGTCGCCAAGCTGGCGGTGCCCGTCGTCCTCGGGCTCGTCTACGGCTACTGGGCGGCGGCCAACCGGCGTTATGGCGGTCCCCTCACCGGCTGGAACATCCTGTTCGGCTTCCTCACCGCGCTGGCGTTCGCCGCCCTGTGCATGGCCCTGCTGAGCGTCGGTCCGAAGCTGCGGCGCGAGGTGCACGCCGTGCTGTGGGGCGCGTTCTCCGGCGCCGCGGTCGGCTTCCTGGTCAGCCAGTCCAACATGAGCGTGATGCGGTCGGCCGCGCTGGGAGTGGCGGTGGCAGCGGGCGTCTTCGCCTTCCTGTTCTACCGGTACTACACGCACGAGGACGCGCAGGGTCGCCGCACCGGGTGACGCGGTCGTTCCGCCGGGTTGCCGTCCTGCAGGCCTGACGGGACGGGCTGACGGGCGCAGGGTCCTGGGCGCTCCGGGCACCTCGGGTACTCCGGATGCCCGCCCTGCGCTCGCGTACATGTCCCCCCGCGCCTTGGCTGAAGGGGTGCCGCCCCACGCCGTACCGCTGGAACCACCGGAACCACCGGAACCACCTCGCCGCGAGCGGACGCCCGCGCGCCTGCGCAACGCCCTGTCGGCGGCGCTCGTCGCTCTGGCGTGCCTGCTCGTGCCCTGTGGCGCGCTCGCGGCCTGGGCGGTGCACGGGCTGGCCGACACCGGACGGTATGTCGGCGCCATGGCGCCGCTGTCCGCCGACCCCGCCGTGCGCGACGCGGTCGCCGACGCCGTGGGGGACGGGGTCGTACGGGAACTGGACGCGGGGTCCGCGCGCGACCTGCTCGGGCCGTTCGTACGGGACGCCGCCCGCTCGTTCACCCGCACCGAGGCGTTCGGCACCGTGTGGGAGGCGGGGAACCGGGCCGTCCACGACGCGCTCCTGCACGCCCTGCGCGACGGCCGGGCGGACCCCGGCCCGGTCACCGTCGACCTCGCGCCCGTCACCGCCGAGGTGAAGCGGCAACTCGTCGCCGACCGTATGCCGTTCGCCGACCGTATTCCGGTCGAGCACACCCGGATCGCGGTGGTACCGGCCGGGGAGACGGCCAGGCTCCGGACGGGGTACCGGCTGCTGGACGCCGCGGCCTTCTGGCTTCCCCTCACGGCCGTCGTCCTGGCCGTCACCGGGGTCGCCGTCGCCGTCCACCGCCGCCGCGCGCTCACCGCGACCGGGCTCGGCATCGCCCTGGGCGGCGGCCTGCTCGCCGTCGCCGTCGCGGTCGGCCGCCGGCTCACCCTGGCCGACGTGCCCGAGCCGGTCCACCGCCCCGCGGCGGGCGTGGTCTACGACGCCCTCACCGCCACGCTGCGCACCGCGTCCTGGATGCTGCTCGCCCTGGGCCTGACGGTGGCCCTCGCCTGCCTGCTGACCGGCCTCCGCGGGCGCGGTCTCGGCCGTGGGCACGAGTGCGGGCCCGCGGTACGGCGTTCACGGGAGTGGCGGGCGAAGACCCGGACCGTTGCCGGGGCGGCGCCACCGGCCTGTGACGAGGCGCGGAACGGATCGCCGCAACCTCCCGTCGCCGGCCCTCGTCTTTGAGGGAGGATCTCCACGGATCGATCCACCGCGAGCGGAAGGCCGGACGTTGGACACAGTGACTGCCGAGACGGCCGAGTGGGCGGACGCCCGGGAAGGGGCCGGACGCCGCAGCGGGAAGCGGCGGTTCGGCGGCTGGTCGGCGGCACTGCTCTTCGCCGGGGTGAGCGTGATCGTCGGCTGCCGGGCCGTCGGCACCGACGCGGTCACCCCCGTGCCCCAGCTGCTCGCGTTCCTGCCCTGGCTCCTCGTGCCGACCGCCTTCGGGCTGCTGTTCACCCTGCTCGCCCGGTGGTGGACCGGCGCGGTCTGGGGCGTCGTCCTACTCGGACTGCTGGCCTGGTTCATCGAGCCGTACGGGAAGACCGGCGCGCCCGCCGGGCCGCCCGTCGCCGAGTTCCGGGTGATGACGTCCAACGTCGAGTTCGGCCGGGCCACCGCCGGACTGGTCGACGCCGTGCGCCGGCTGAAGCCGGACGTGGTGTTCGTCCAGGAGTGCGAGTACACCTGCGACGCGCTGCTGCGACGGGAACTGACGGCGGACTACCCGCACCGCCGGGCCGTGGCGGGCGGTGGCTCCGAGGGCTCCGTCATCCTCAGCCGCTTCCCGCTCAAGGGCACCGACGGCGTCCCCGGAACCCTGGGCATGCCCGGCGCCGTCGCCGACGTCGACGGGCACGCCGTACGGCTCCAGCTCGCCCACCCCATGCCTCCGATCCCCGGCCAGGTGGACGTCTGGGAGCGGGAGCTCCGCGGGCTGCGCGACGTCGTCACCGCGGACCCGACGGCCCCGGTGGTGCTCGCCGGGGACTTCAACGCCTCCCAGGACCACGCCGCCTTCCGGCGCCTCCTCGACTCCGGGCTCGGCGACGCCGCCCGGCTGGGCGGCGCCCACCGGGTCCCGACCTGGCCGGCCAGGACCATGCCGACGTTCGGCGCCCAGATCGACCACGTGCTGGTGTCCCGGCAGTTCGCCGCGCACCGGCCCCGCTTCCTCGATCTTCCCGACACCGACCACCGCACCCTGATCGTCGACCTCGCACTGCACCACGGCGGCTGACCTCTGGCCGGCACCTTGCCGCACCCGGGCGCGGGGGGGGGGGGGGGGGGGGGGGGGGGGGGGGGGGGGGGGGGGGGGGGGCCCCGCGCCCCCGCCCCCCCCCCCCCCCCCCGGGGGGCGCCCCCGGGGCCCCCCCCGGCCCCCCCCGGGGGGGGGGGGGGGGGGGCGCCCCCCCCCGGGGGGGGGCCCCCCCCCCCTCCGCCACCGAAGCCGAATCCGTGCCGGAATCCGTGGTGGTGCCGGTACCGGTGCCGGTGCCGGTGCCGGTACCGGTGCCCTTGTTCTTCGGCCTCAGACGCCGATGTCGCTGCCGTCGGTGCGCCACACGGCGACCACGGCGGGCCGGGGGTACGTGCCGGGTCCGTCGGGCCAGGTGCTGCCCGGGTTCTCCACCGACGCACCGTCCACCTCACCGGGGTGCTGCACGGCGACGAGCACCCGCCGGTCCTGGACGATCGGACCACAGGTCTCCGCGCCCTTCGGCACGGTGAGGAACTGCTTCAGCTCACCGCGGCGGTCGCCGCGCGTAGCGACACCGAAGAGCCCGTCGTGCGAGCCGAGGGCGGCGCCGTCGGTGGAGATCCACAGGTTGCCGTGGTCGTCGAAGGTGACGTTGTCCGGGCAGGAGATGGGGCTCACGGAGTCCTTCGGGAAGCCGGCGAAGTACGTCGCCGGGTCCTGCGGGTCGCCCGCGACCAGGAACAGCGACCAGGCGAACCGGGTGCTCTCCGGCCGGTTCCAGCGCTCGGTCAGCTCGAGGATGTGGCCGTGCTTGTTGGCGTTGCGCGGGTTGGCCTCGTCCGCCTTCGGGTTCGCACCGACACCGCGGTTGGTGTTGTTGGTCAGGGCGACGTAGACCTTGCCGGTGACCGGGTTGGGCTCGACGTCCTCGGGGCGGTCCATCTTGGTGGCGCCCACCTTGTCGCCGGCGAGCCGCGTGAAGACGAAGACCTCCTCGGCGGTCATGCCGTCGACGTGCGAGACGGCGCCCTTGGCGGTGGCGGTGGCCAGCGGGATCCACTGGCCACCGCCGTCGAATTCGC
The DNA here is from genome assembly GCF_042871645.1 of Streptomyces sp. NPDC005774. Taxonomy (NCBI): domain Bacteria; kingdom Bacillati; phylum Actinomycetota; class Actinomycetes; order Kitasatosporales; family Streptomycetaceae; genus Streptomyces; species Streptomyces sp. NPDC005774. Next base: position 142,695 of record NZ_JBIAIV010000002.1, read on the forward strand.
CGTCCTTCGGGAGCTTGCCGGTGCCGTCGATCTCGATGGCGGGCGAGTCACCGGTGATCCTGGCGACGTAGAGGGTGCCCTCGTCGAGCAGGGTGAGGTTGTGCTCGCGCGCGGAGCGGCTGTCGCCGTGCCGCATCCGCTTGCTGCCGACGAACTTGTAGAGGTAGTCGAACCGCTCGTCGTCGCCGGAGTACACGACCGGGCGGCCGTCGTGCGTCAGACGCACGGTCGCGCCCTCGTGCTTGAAACGGCCGAGCGCGGTGCGCTTGCGCGGGACGGAGTCCGGGTCGTACGGGTCGAGTTCGACGACGTAGCCGAACCGGTGCGCCTCGTTGGGCTCCTGGGCGAGGTCGAACCGCTTGTCGAACCGCTCCCACTTGCGCTCGGTGGCGCCGGTGCCGATGCCGTACCGCTTGTCGGTCGCGCGGCCGCTGTTGGCGAAGTACTGGTTGAAGTTCTCCTCGCCGTGCAGGGTCGTGCCCCACGGGGTGGTGCCGCCCGCACAGTTGTTGAGGGTGCCGAGCACCTTGCGGCCGGTCGGATCGGCGGAGGTCTTCACCAGGTCGGACCCGGCGACGGGGCCGGTCAGCCGGAACTCGGAGGTGGCGGTCAGGCGCCGGTTGAGGTGGTGCCGGGTGACGGGCGTGAGCCTGCCGCTCCTGCGGTCCTCCTCGACGACGACCACGCCCAGACCGTGCGCGGCCCAGCCGATCTCCACCTGTTCACGGGTGGGGTTGTCGGAGTCGTAGCCGCGGAACATCAGCACCTCGTCGGTGTACTCGTGGTTGGCCACGAGCACCTGGCGGCCGCGCTCACCCTTGAGGGGGAGCAGGGCGAGGAAGTCGACGTTGTATCCGAACTGCCCGGCCTGCGCCTCGGCCGTCTGGTTCTCGGGGTCGAAGGCGGGCGCGCCGCGCAGGATCGGCTCACCCCAGCGGATGACGACGTTCTGGCCGTAGCCCTCCGGCACGGTGACGACGTCGGCGGTGTTCGGCGCGACGGGCGTGAACCGCAGGCCGCGGGCCCCCTTCGACTTCTGGTGCCCGTGACCGTGCCCGTGGCCCTGGCCTCCCTTGCCGGCGACGGGGGCCGCCTGGGCCTCGGGAGCACCCGCGAGGTCGACCGCGCCGGCACCGGCCGCGACCACCGTGACAGCGGCGGCGGCCCGCATCATCGACCGGCGGCTGAGGGCGTCGGAGATGACGTCACCGACGTATGCGTTGGAGCTGGTGTTGGGCACCTCGTGGAAGCAGGCGTCACCACACCGGAAACGGCAGGTCATGGCGGACCGGCCGCCAGGGTGCGAACTGGACGGCGTCCCGATCAACGGAAGCAGCTTGCGCACGTGTTCTCTCCTTGGATACCCGGGGTGTCAGCGTGACCGTAGGGGTACATATGTGCGGCAGCCGGGCGCCAGGGTGAACGGAGAGTGAACCTGCGGCAGCACGAAGAGAGTTACCTGCTTCACTGCACTCCGGCCCACAGGGGCCGAATGACGCCCTTGACACCCTGCCCAAGATCACCCACAAGGGCGGCTAACCTTACGTGTCCGTCCTGGCCAGGGATTGACGGGCTACAACTCACGCGAAGGGTTGCGCACATGGGCATTCTCACTCTCCTGCGGAACGCGTTCGGCCGGTCACGCAAAGCGAGCACGGCAGAGGTAGAGGGTGCGACGCCGGTCGCGGAAACGGACGGTGCGGAACAAACCGCCCGCCCGGACACCGCGACCGCGGCCACCCCGACGCCGTCCGAGCCTGCCGACGAGTCCACGGCGGCCGCAACTCCGGCCCCCCGGCTTCCGTCCCCCTCCCCCGAACCGACACCGCAGGCCACCAAGGCCTCCGTCCCGGAACCCCGCGCCGACGCACACGACCTCGTCTCCGCGGCCTTCAACAGCACAACGCCCTCCACCCCCACCAACTCCCCGGAACCGACCCCGGAACCGAAGACGGAGACCGGCCCCGCCCCGGAGCCGGCCCCCGAAGCCACGGCCGAAACCCTCGAGCCGAAGCCGGCGACCACCCCCGACACCCCTCAGCCCGAGGCCGAGGCAAAGGCCGAGCCCCAGCCGGTGGCCGAGGCCGACCCGGAGTCCAAGGCCGACACCGCTTCCGAGCCCAAGCCCGACCCCGAGCCGGTGACCGAGGACGAGCCCGAGGCCCAGCCCGAGGCCAAAACCGACCCCAAGCCCGAGCCCCAGCCGGTAGCCGAGGTCGAGGTCGAGGTCGATCCTGCCACCAAGACCGAGCCGGTGACCGAGGCCGCACCAGAGCTGAAGCCGCAGTCCGAGGCCGAGCCCCAGCCGGTGGCCGAGAGCGAGCCTGAGCCCAAGGCCGACACCGAGCCCGAGGCCGACCCGGAGCCCAAGGCCGACACCGCTTCCGAGCCCAAGGCCGAGCCGGTGGCCGAGGACGAGCCCGAGCCCAGGACCGAGCCCGAGCCCAGGACCGAGCCCGCGATCGCCCCGAAGGCAGAGCCCGAACCGGAGTCCGAGGCCAAGGCCGACCCGAAGGCAGAGCCGGAGCCGGAGGCAACCCCGGAGCCTCAGCCCGAGGCCGCCACCGAAACCGAGGCCGAGGCCGAGTCGAAGCCGAAGCCGGATGTGGCGGAAGCGCGGCCTGAGGCAGCCCCGGAGTACCGGCCCGAGGCCGCCGACGGCGAGGACGCCCCCCAGGGGCCACCCGCACCCGACGGCGAAACCCGCACGGGTGGTGCGGGTGGGAACACGACCGAGGCCGAGGGCGAAGCCGAGGCCGAGGCCACCCCCCTCAAAACGCCGGAGGCGCTCCGCACGGCCTACGAAGCCGCAGGCCAGGCCCTCGCGGAGCGTGGCCTTGCCGACACCCGCGCCAAGGTCTACCTCGTCCTGGACCGCTCCGCGTCGATGCGCCCGTACTACAAGGACGGCTCCGCGCAGGCGCTCGCCGAGCAGACTCTCGCTCTCGCGGCCCACCTCGACACGGACCCCGGGTCCGTCACGGTCAAGGTCGTCTTCTTCTCCACCGAGGTCGACGGAACCGGCGAGCTGACCCTCGCCGACCACGAGAACAAGATCGACACCCTGCACGCGTCCCTCGGCCGTATGGGCCGGACCAGCTACCACGCGGCTGTGGCCGAGGTCCTCGCCCTGCACGACAAGGCGGCGCCCGGCGTGCCCGCCCTGGTGGTCTTCCAGACGGACGGCGCGCCCGACGCGAAGACCCCCGCGACCCAGTCCCTCACGGAGGCCGCGAAAACCCACTCCTCCGTCTTCTTCTCGTTCGTCGCCTTCGGAGACCCGGACCACAAGGCGTTCGACTACCTCCGCAAGCTGAAGACGCCGAACACGGCCCACTTCCTCGCCGGTGAATCTCCCCTGGAGCTCACCGACAAGGAGCTCTACGAGGCAGTACTGGAGTCCTGGCGCCCCTGACCCGGGGCCTCGGCCCACGTGACAGACGGGCGACAGCCCTCCCCTGCACCCCCGCGCCGCCCGCTTCTCAGCCCGTAAAACGAGAAGCGGGCGGCGTGCCCGTGTCGGCTACGATTTGGAGATTCCGTACGTTTCAACCTGGGAGCAGCCCCCGATGGCTCGACACCTCATCACCAGCGCCCTTCCGTACATCAACGGGATCAAGCACCTGGGCAACATGGTGGGGTCCATGCTCCCGGCGGACGTCTACTCCCGTTATCTGCGCCAGCGCGGTCACGACGTCCTGTACATCTGCGCGACGGACGAGCACGGCACCCCGGCCGAGCTGGCCGCGAAGGAGCAGGGCCTGCCCGTCGACGTGTTCTGCGCGCAGGCGCACGACGCGCAGAAGGCGGTCTACGACGGCTTCGCCCTCGCCTTCGACCACTTCGGCCGCAGCTCCTCGCAGCAGAACGTGGAGATCACGCAGCACTTCGCCCGCCGCCTCCGGGAGAACGGCTTCATCGAGGAGCGCGCGATCCGGCAGGTCTACAGCCCGGCCGACGGCCGCTTCCTCCCGGACCGCTACGTGGAGGGCACCTGCCCGCACTGCGGCTACGACAAGGCGCGCGGCGACCAGTGTGAGAACTGCACCCGGGTGCTGGACCCGACCGACCTGATCGACCCGCGGTCGGCGATCTCCGGCTCCACGGAGCTGGAGGTCCGCGAGACCAAGCACCTCTTCCTCCTCCAGTCGAAGCTCCAGCACGAGGTCGAGGAGTGGGTGGCCCGGCACGAGGAGGAGTGGCCCCAGCTGGCCGCGTCCATCGCCCGCAAGTGGCTGACCGAGGGTCTGCACGACCGCGCGATCACCCGTGACCTGGACTGGGGCGTTCCGGTGCCGGCCGACACCTGGCCGGAGCTGGCGGCCGAGGGCAAGGTCTTCTACGTCTGGTTCGACGCCCCGATCGAGTACATCGCCGCGACGAAGGAGTGGGCGGACTCCGCGCCCGACGGTGAGACGCGCGACTGGAAGTCGTGGTGGTACGAGGCGGACGACACCGTCCGCTACACCGAGTTCATGGCGAAGGACAACGTCCCGTTCCACACGGTGATGTTCCCGGCCACCCAGTTGGGCGTCCGCGAGCCGTGGAAGAAGGTCGACTACGTCAAGGCCTTCAACTGGCTGACGTACTACGGCGGCAAGTTCTCCACCTCCCAGAAGCGGGGCGTCTTCACCGACCAGGCGCTGGACATCCTCCCGGCCGACTACTGGCGGTACTTCCTCATCGCCAACGCGCCCGAGTCGGACGACTCGTCCTTCACCTGGGAGCACTTCACCGCCACGGTGAACAAGGACCTGGCCGACACCCTGGGCAACTTCGTCAACCGTGTCCTGTCCTTCTCGAAGAAGCGCTTCGGTGAGGAGGTCCCGGCGGGCGGTGAGCCGGGCGAGGCCGAGACCAGGCTCGGCGAGGAGATCGCATCGCTCCTCGCGGAGTACGAGTCGCAGATGGAGGCGACGCAGTTCCGCAAGGCGGCGGCCGCGCTGCGCGCCCTGTGGTCGGCGGGCAACTCCTACCTGGAGGAGAAGGCCCCCTGGCTGGAGATCAAGACCGACCAGGAGGGCGCCGCCCTCACCCTGCGTACGGCGATGAACCTGATCCGCCTGTACGCGGTGGTGTCGGAGCCGTTCATCCCGTCGACGTCGGCGGCGATGCGGCAGGTCTTCTCCCTGGCCGATGACACCGCGGCCTGGGTCTCCGCCGAGGAGGCCCGGACCCTCACCTCCGTCCCCGCCGGCACGCCCTTCACCGTCCCGCCGGTCCTCTTCGCCAAGCTGACGGACGACGACCTGGACGCGTACAAGGAGCGCTTCGGCGGCGAGCCCGAGTCCGCGTAACGGCCTCGCACCACCGACGTCAGGGCCCGGGAACAGAGGTTCCCGGGCCCTGACGCGTTCGTTAACGTCGCAGGGAGGTCACTTCACGCAGGGGAGCACCCATGGCACTGTTCGGCAACGCGCACAGCATCGACCCCGCGTCGGCGCAGCAGGAGTACGCCCGCCTCCTGGGCCACGGCGAGCAGGTGCACGCCGCCTACCTGCTGATCCGCGACACCATCCTCTTCACCGACCGCCGGCTGATCCTGATCGACAAGCAGGGCATCACCGGCAAGAAGACCGAGTACCACTCCATCCCGTACCGCAGCATCACCCACTTCGCCGTCGAGACGGCCGGCACCTTCGACCTCGACGCCGAGCTGAAGATCTGGCTCTCCGGCACCCCCACCCCGGTGCAGAAGACCTTCACCAAGGGCGTCGACATCTACGAGGTGCAGGCCATCCTCACCCAGTTCGTGGCCCGCTGACCTCCCTCCGGGGACGGCCTGAACGTTTCCCCTGTTCCCGAACGGGTGAATGAGTCCGCATATGCCGGGTGCACCGGCCCTGAGTGCGCCTAGTTTGCGCTCATGGTCACATCGACACACGAGGCCTCCCACCGGCTCTTCCAGGAGCACCCGGAAGTGGTGGAAGTCGGTCTGGTGGACACACCGACCAGGGAGAACTGGAGAACCACGATGGAGAACGTCGTCACCCACTTCCCGGGGCACAGGACACTCTTCGAGGAGAAGTACCTGGACGGCAAGGCCGACGGCAAAGCCGAGGGGAAGGCCGAGGGGAAGGCCGAGAACATCCTGCGCGTGCTCAAGGTGCGGGGGCTCGCCATCTCCGACACCGTCCGCGAGCGCATCACCACCTGCACCGACCTCGACACGCTCTCCGTCTGGTTCGACCGTTCTCTGACAGCCACCACGGCCGAGGACGTTTTCCAGGAGGAGCCGCAGTCCGACACGGACACGTCGGCGGACACGTCGGCGGACACCTTCGGACAGCCGTGACGCCCCACATCGTTCTGGAACCCGAACTGGAGGCGGAGCTCTGGGATGTCTGTATCGCCCTGCTCCAGGCGGTGGCGATCGCGTGGGTTCCCGTGCCCACGGCCCAGGCCGCTTTCAAGGAGAGATTCACGGAGATCGGCGGCCGTGCGGGCCTGTCCTCCAGAGAGATCGACCTCGTGTGCTTCGGCTTCAAGTGCTGGCTTCTGACGCACAAGGACGAATACACGGAGCAGTACGCCAAGGGGAACACCAGACGCCTCTGGTGAACCCGTCCGTGAACAGCGGAGAGGGGGGGGGGGGGGGGGGGGGGCGGCCGCGGGGGGGGGGGGCCGCGGGGGGGGGGGGGGGGGGGGGGGGGGGGGGGGGGGCGGCCCCCCCCCCGCCCCCCACCCGCGGAGGGGGGGAGCCCCCCCCCCCCCCCCCC